>NZ_NEWI01000082.1:0-13310 GCF_002135005.1 Halorubrum sp. SD612
CGTGATCGTAGAAGTGGCCGACGCCGGGGACTTCGTCCCCGGCTTTGTGGGTGATCGTGTCGTCGAGGATGATGTAGCCATCCTTCGACCAGCGTGTTTCACCGTGTTTTTGGAGTTCTTCGAGGCGCTCATGGTTGAATTGTTGTTCGTCCCAGTCGTACTCGGTGAGGAATTTGTTGAGAGCGCGTTTGTCTCCAGCTGGAAGGACTTCGCGTGAGATGCCTGCCACGGTCTTGTTGCTGGCCGCAACAAGACCGGTGGCGTAGGTTTTCGCGTGATGGCGTTGAGCTGATGACAGCGATTCGAACTCGTCAAACACACGCGTACACGACAAGAAGTCCGTAATCGGCATCATCCGTCTTCACTACCGCCTACGTCACGCTCCTACTTCAACGTTCAAAGCTGAGCTATCGAGTTCGACTTCGGCTTACGCTTCGTCGAACAACGTCTCGCCCTCGACCATGTGGTCCTCGACGGCGTCCATGTCGAGCGTGACGCCGAGGCCCGGCTCCTCCGGCACCTCGATGTACCCGTCCTCGATCACACTCTCCTCGACGAGGTCCTCCCACCAGCCGAGCTCGTAGGAGTGGTACTCGATGGCGAGCGAGTTCGGGATGGCGGCGCCGACGTGTGCCGCGGCCATCGTCGCGACCGGCGAGGCGACGTTGTGCATCGCGACCGGCACGTAGTACTGGTTCGCGATGTCGGCGATCTTGCGGGTCTCGCGCATGCCGCCGACCTTCGGCAGGTCAGGCGCGACGATGTCGACCGCCTGGTTCTCGATGAGCCGGCGGAGCTCGGTGACGCGGTAGCGGTTTTCGCCGACCGCGATCGGCGTGACCGTGTTCTTCGTGACCTCCTCCTGGACTTCGAGGTTCTCCGGCGGGACGGGGTCTTCGAGCCACCACACGTCGTGCTCCTCGATGGCGTCCGCGAGGCGCTTCGCGGAGCCGCCCGAGAACGTCCAGTGGCAGTCGAAGGAGACGTCCGCCTTGTCCTTCACGCGCTCGGTGACCTTCTCGACGATCTCCGCCTTGTGGCGGATCTCGCCGGGGCGGAGGTGGCGATTCGCGCGGTCCTTCTCGTGGCCCGAGGGGACGTCGAGGTCGAACTTCAGCGCGTCGTAGCCGAGTTCGTCGACGACGCGCTCGGCCTCGTCGGCGCAGGCCTCGGGGTCCGCCTCGTCCTCGGTGTGACAGTCGCAGTAGACGCGCATCTCGTCGCGGTACTTCCCCCCGAGCAGCTGGTAGGCGGGCACGTCGAGAATCTTGCCGGCGAGGTCGTGGAGCGCGACTTCGATGCCGGAGATGGCCGTGACCGTGACGCCCTCGACGGAGCCCTCGCCGGACATCTTCTGGATCAGGTGCTCGTAGAGGCGGTCGATGTCGAGCGGGTTCTCGCCGATCACGAACGGCTTCATGCGCTCGATCAGCTCCGGGACGCCGGCGCCCCAGTACGCTTCGCCGGTGCCGACCACGCCCGCGTCGGTGTAGACGCGGACGAGCGTCCACGGGAAGTTCCCGTTGACCATCGTCGTCTGGACGTCCGTGATCTCGACGTTGCGATCGCCGCCGCGCGTCCCCGTGGTCCCCATCGTCTCGGCGGAGAGCTCCCGCATCGTGTACTCCGCGTTCGGGTCGTGGAGCGACTCGTAGTTCCGGCTCATACCCCCCAATTTATTCGGAACAGGGTAAACGTTTACCATCGGGCGTGGGACGCCTGAACAGGTGGCTTTTCATCCCCGTGCGCGCAACGGGTGGGCATGGTCGAAATCACGGATTCTCTCGCGTGTCTGTACACGGGTCGGGTCGAGTCCCGCGGCGACGACTACGTCGTCACCGTCCCCGCGTCGGAGATCGAACACGGAAGCGTCAGCGTCGGCGAGACGTACCGGATCGCCGTCCTCGACCGCTCCGACGGCGAGCCGTCGGCGGCGGCCGACGACGGGGCCGCGTCGTCCGTTCCCGACGCCGACGCCGACGCCAGCGGCCCCCCGTCCGCCGGGGGCGATCGACCCACCTCTCGCGGGGCCGCCGGGGCCGTCCAACCCGACCCGCCCGTCTCGGAGGGAGAGGTCCGCGAGGTGACGATCGAGACGCTGGGCGACAAGGGCGACGGGATCGCGAAGATCGAACGCGGTTACGTCGTCATCGTCCCCGACGCCGAGCCCGGCGAGGAGCCGACCGTCGAGATCACGAGCGTCCGGGAGAACGTCTCGTTCGCGAACGTCGTCGAGGAGTAGCGCCGCGCTGCGAGGTCGCGAGACCCTTCGAGGCCGCCGTCACGCGTCTCTCTCTACGCGGCCTTCCTCGGGCGGCTCGGCCCGCGAGAACAGCGCCCGGAGGTTCGACGGCGAGAAGAACGAGGACGGCTCGTCCATGTGGACGCCGATCTCGCCCGAGAGCGCCCGCAGCCCGACCCGCTGGACCGGCTCCGGCAGCGAGTAGCACCGCCGTATCGCCTTCCCGAGCCGGATCTCCGTCGACAGCTCCTCGCGCCACTGCGACTCGTAGTCGGCGAGCGTCGCCGGGTCGCGCGGGTCGATCGCCGCCGCGGCGACGTCGGCCGCGCGCATCCCGTATAAGATTCCGCCTCCGGTGAACGGCTTCGTCTGCGCGGCGGCGTCGCCGATCAGGAAGCCGCGGTCGCTCGTCGTCCGCGCCGGCGGTCCCACGGGGATCGCGCCCGAGCAGCGACGGTCCGTCGTCGCGCCGTACGCGTCCGTGAGCCGGTCGAAGCCCGCCGACACGTCCTCGCTCGGCGGCGCCGCGAGCCCGTACTCGACGCCGGCGTCGCCGCGGGGGATCCGCCACGCGAAGAACGTCGGCGCGGTGAGGTGGACGTCGACGTAGTCGCCCGCGTCCGCCGCGTCGTCGAACGCGAGGACGCCGTGGAGCAGTTCGTCCGGCTCCGGGAGGTCGAGCGCGCGGCGCACCCGCGAGGTCGGACCGTCGCACCCGGCGACCATGCGCGCCTCGAAGCGCTCGGTGGCGCCGTCCGCGAGGCTAGCCTCGACGACGACGCGGTCGCCGCGCTCGTCGACCGAGACGACGGTGTGGCCCTCCCGGAGGTCCGCGCCCGCGTCCTCGGCGAGGTCCGCCAAGGTCCGATCGAGGCCGACCCGGTCGATCACGTTCGACACGGGCTCCCGCTTGTAGAACGGATAGGGGGCCGACTCCGGCCCGCCGACGTGGAACCGCGCGCCGAACACTCGGTTCTGCCGGAGCCGGTCTACCGCCCCGTCGTCGACGTACTCCCAGAGGTCCGTCGAGACGTGGCCGGAGCAGGCCAGCGGTTCGCCGACGGTCCCCGACTCCAGCAGGAGGACCTCGCGTCCCGCCTCGGCGGCCCGGCGCGCGAACCGCGACCCGGCCGGCCCCGCTCCGACGACGACGAAGTCGTACACGCCCGTAATCACCGTCCCGAGACGGCTAAACGGTTCCGGCTCCCGACCGGTTCGCGGATCACTCGTCGCCGCCGAGCCACGCGAGCGCCGCGTCGAGGTCGGTCCGGGGCGGCGAGCAGGCGAACCCCTCGCAGACGTAGGCGGTCGGCTCGCCGTCGGTCGCGTCCCGGTCCGCCCAGATCGGCGGGGCCTCGACCATGTCAAGGCGGTCGAGCCACTCGTCAAGCCCCGCGTCCGTGGCCGGGCGCGGCGCGACGAGCGCGCCCGGCAGGTACCGCTCGCCGAGCGTCTCGCGCCACTCGTCCGGCACCTCGTCGGCGGCGACCGTCACCTCGATCCCCCCGGTCTCGACGAGGTCCGCGGCCCGGACGAGCGAGGCGTGTTCGAGCGGACCGCCGCGGATCCGGTCGGCGTGGGTCGTCACGACGCGCTCGGCGATCTCCCGGAACTCCCCGCCGGTCCGGAACCCGTCGAGGAGCGCGAGCGTCTCGGCCGCGACGCCGAGGCTCGACGGCGTCGACCGGTCAGTGAACTCCTGCGGCCGGGCGATGAGCGGGCCCGCGTCGGCGCGCTCTCCCGCCCCGCCGGTCCCGTCCCCGTCGAGGTCGCGCGTGAAGTATATCGTATCGTCGTCCGCGTCGTAGAACTCCGCGACGAGCGCGTCGGCCAGATCTAAGGCGAATCCGAGCGCCTCCGGGTCGCCGGTCGCGGCGTAGGTGTCGAGCGCGCCGCGGGTGAGGAACGCGTAGTCGTCAAGGTACCCCGGCCCGCGCACGTCGCCGTCGAGCCAGCGCCGGGCGAGCGCGCCGGTCTCGGCGTCGGGGTCGTAGAGCCGGTCGCGGCAGAAGTCGAGTGCCTCGCGGGCGCTCTCGGCGTACGGCTCGCCGAGAGTGTCCCCGGCCCGCGCGAACGCCGAGATCGCACGCCCGTTCCACGCCGCTAGCACCTTCTCGTCGCGGGCGGGCCGCGGTCGCGACTCGCGGGCGTCGAACAGCGCCGTGCGCGCCTCGGTCAGCGTCTCGCGGACCGCCTCGGGCGACTGCTCGCGGTCCGCGGCCAGCTCCGCGACCGACGCCGCGACCGTCGGGACCGTCGTGCCGCGCTCGAAGTTCCCGCCGGGCCGGATCCCGTACCGCTCCTTCGCCAGCGACGCCGCCGGCTCGTCGAGGACGGCGTCCACCTCCTCGGGCGTCCAGACGTAGAAGGCGCCCTCCACGTCCTCGCCGTCGCTCGCGCCCTCGCCGTCTCCGCGGCTCGCATCCCCGTCGTCCCGGCGGCTCGCGGGCTGTCGGCTCCGCGCGTCGAGCGTGCTGAAGAAGGCGCCGCCCTCGTGTCGCAGCTCGCGGTCGAGGAACGCTAGCGACTCGCTCGCGACGCGAGCGTACCTCGGGTCGCCGGTGAGCCGGTAGCCGTCGAGGTAGACCATCGGTAGTTCGGCGTTGTCGTACAGCATCTTCTCGAAGTGGGGGACGGTCCACTCGCGGTCGACCGCGTAGCGGTGGAACCCGCCGCCGATCTGGTCGTACATCCCGCCGTGGGCCATCCCGTCGAGGGTGCCGGTCGCGGCCGACAGGAGCGCGTCGCGGCCGCGGCCGGCGTACGCCCGCATCAGGAGGTCGATCCGGCCCGGCATCGGGAACTTCGCGCCGCCGCTCCCGAAGCCGCCGTGTTCCTCGTCGTAGCCGCGCAGCGCGGCCGCCGCGGCCGTGTCGAGCAGGTCGTCGCCGGGCGGCGAGGCGCCCCCCTCCTCCGAAGCCGGCGGTTCCGGCGTCGGCACCGACTCCAGCTCGTCGCGCGCGCTCTCGGCCCACTGGTCGGCGCGCCGCTCCATCTCCTCGCGCTGCTCGGGGTCGCTCCACGAGTCGGCGATGCGCTCGCAGAGCTCGCGGAACCCGGGCTGGTTCCGCCGCGGCTCGGGCGGGAAGTACGTCCCGACGTAGAACGGCTTCCCCTCGGGCGTACACCACGCCGAGAGCGGCCACCCGCCCCCGCCGGTGACGAGCTGGGAGACGGTCATGAACGTGCTGTCGACGTCCGGGCGCTCCTCGCGGTCGACTTTGATCGGGACGAACGAGTCGTTCACGACCGCCGCGACCGACTCGTCCTCGAAGCTCTCCTCGGCCATGACGTGACACCAGTGACACGAGGAGTAGCCGATGGAAACGAACACCGGCGCGTCGTGCTCGCGGGCGCGCTCGAACGCCGCGTCGCCCCACGGCTGCCAGTTGACGGGGTTGTCGGCGTGCTGTCGGAGGTAGGGACTCGCCTCCCCGTCGAGGCGGTTCCGCTCGGTCGGCTGTGACATGGGCCCGGTTCGGCCCGGCGCGACAAAAGGCGTCCGGGGCGCGCCGAGCGCCGCCGCCCGCGACGCGGGTATCCACGAACGAGCACATATCGGGCCGCGGAGAGAGTAAGGTTTACACTACCGTGCGGTCACCCGTCGGACATGACGGAGACCGTGTTGCTTGTGGGGGGCGGCGGCCGCGAACACGCGATCGCCCGAGCGGTGGCTGACGACTGCGCGCTGTACGGCTGCGCGAGCGTCCGGAACCCGGGGATCCGGCGCCTCGCGGACGGGTTCGAGTCGATCGACGAGACCGACGCCGAGGCCGTCGCCGAGTACGCGACCGCGGTCGGCGCGGACCTTGCGGTCATCGGCCCGGAGTCGGCGCTGGAGGCCGGCGTCGCGGACGCCCTCGACGACGCCGGCGTCTACGCGTTCGGTCCGCGGGCCGCGGAGGCCCGCCTGGAGACGGACAAGGCGTACCAGCGGGAGTTCATGGAGCGGAACGCGATCCCCGGCTGCCCGGACTACGCCGTGTTCGACGACACCGAGGCGGCCTGCCAGCACATCGACGAGTACGACGGCGACCTCGCGGTCAAGCCCGCCGGGCTCACCGGTGGAAAGGGCGTGAAAGTGATCGGCGACCAAGTGACGGCGGCGGAGGCCAAGGCGTACCTCCGCGACTCCGACTACGACCGCGTCGTCCTCGAGGAGCGGCTCGTCGGCGAGGAGTTCACGGTTCAGGCGTTCGTCGCGAACAGAGACGTGCGGACGACCCCCGCGGTCCAGGATCACAAGCGCGCCTACGAGGGCGATGAGGGGCCGAACACCGGCGGGATGGGGTCGTACACCGACACCGGCCGCTCGCTCCCGTTCATGGCCGAGGGCGACTACGAGGCCGCGGTCGACGTGCTGGAGGCCGTCGTCGACGCGCTCCCCGACTACAAGGGCGTCCTCTACGGACAGTTCATGCTCACCGACGAGGGGCCGAAGGTCGTCGAATTCAACGCGCGGTTCGGCGACCCCGAGGCGATGAACACGCTGCCCATCCTCGACACGCCGTTCGTCGACGTGCTCGCCGCCGCTCGCGACGGCGACGCGCTCCCGGAGCTCGACTTCTCCGGCGAGGCGACCGTCTGTAAGTACGCGGTCCCCGACGGCTACCCGACCGACCCTGACGCGGGCGCGGCGATCGCGGTCGACGAGGAGAGCGCGGGGGACGCGCTCCTCTACTACGCCAGCGTCGACGAGCGCGACGGCGGGCTGTACACCACCACCTCGCGGGCGTTCGCCGTCGTCGGCCGCGGTGACTCGATCGCGGCCGCCGAGGCGCAAGCGGAGGACGCCCTGGCCGCCGCGGGCGACCGCGTCCGCATCCGCCACGACATCGGGACCGCCGACCTCGTCCAGCGCCGGATCGACCACATGGACGAACTGCGACCCTGAACCGGCCCGGCCGCTCGGTCGGCGGGTCGGCGGCCCGGAGCGACCCTTTTATCCTCCCCGTCCGAACGGCGTGACGTGACAGACGACGACCCAGACGCGACGCGCGAGGATTTGTCCCGAAGCGACCGCCTCGACAGGTTCCCGACGCCTGGCGTCCGGAACTCCCTGTGGTCGTGGCCGGACGCGAAGTCGCCGCTCGCGGTCGTCCGCAACTACGTCGTCATCGTCCTCGCGCGGATCTGCCCGAGCCTCCGGCTGAAGAACTGGCTGCTCCGGCGGATCGGCGTCGCGGTCGGGGAGGGCGTCTCGTGGGGGCTGGAGTCGACACCGGACGTGTTCTGGCCGGAGCGGATCCGGGTCGACGACGACGCGATAATCGGGTACGACGCCACGCTGCTGTGTCACGAGTTCCTCCACGAGGAGTACCGGCTCGGCGACGTTGTCGTCGAGGAGCAGGCGATGATCGGCGCCGGGGCGGTCGTACTCCCCGGCGTCACGATCGGTGAGGGCGCGCGCGTCGCCGCGAACTCGCTCGTCGCGGAGGACGTGCCACCGGGCGCGACCGTCGCGGGGGTCCCGGCCGAGGTCGTCTCGCGGTCGGACCCGGCCGCGAGCGACGACTGACCGGGGGGCTACGCGGCAGCGGTTTACACGGCGTCGTCGTCCGCGTCGCCGCCGTCGCTCGCGGTCCCTTCCTCCTCCGCGTCGGTGATGTGTGCCTCGGTGCTCACCCGTTCGAGGTCGACGCCGACCTCCTCGGCGACGGCGTCGAGGACGGCCCGCTGCTCGGCCATCTCGTTTTCGAGCGTCTTGACGCGCTCAGAGGTGTCTATCACCGTCTCCTGCGTCTCGTCGACCTCGTCGCGGAGCTCGCTGATCTTCTTGTAGGTGCGCTCCGCGCGGTCGGCGAGCGTCTGGATCTTCTTCGCGGTGTCCCCGAATCCCATACCGACGCGTCGGTCCGGCGATACGTGTGCTTTTCCGTTCGGTGCGGCCCTCCCGAACCGTCGGTTCGCCGACCGCCGCGGCCCCGACCGACGGTGGACTTTTGCCCGACTCGCCCCTGATACGGGTATGAGCGTGGACCGGATCCTCCTGACCAACGACGACGGCGTCGACGCCGCGGGACTGCGCGCGCTGTACGACGCGCTCGCCGAGGAGTACGCGGTGACCGTCGTCGCGCCCGCGGCCGACCAGTCGTCCGTCGGCCGTCTGCTCTCCGAGGACGTGGCCGTCGAGGACCACGAACTCGGATACGTCGTCGACGGCACCCCCGTCGACTGCGTCGTCGCGGGGCTCGACGAGCTCGTCCCGGAGGTCGACGCGGTCGTCGCGGGCTGTAACGAGGGCGCGAACCTCGGGGCGTACACGCTCGGGCGGTCGGGGACCGTCTCGGCGGCGGTCGAGGCGGCGTTCTTCGACGTGCCCGCGGTGGCGGCCTCGATGTACGTGCCCGGCGGCGACGATTGGTGGAAACGCGAGTTCGAGGGCGCCGACTTCGCGCACGCGGCCCGGGCGACGCGGTTCCTCGTCGACGAGGCGGTCGAGGCGGGCGTGTTCGACCGCGCGGACTACCTCAACGTCAACGCGCCGATCGCGGACGAGGACCGCGCGCCGCTCCGCGTCACGACCCCCTCGACGTGGTACGGGCTGCGCGCGGAACGGAACGGGGACGGTCGCGTCGGGTTCTCCGATCCGATCTGGGGCCTGATGAACGACGACGACGTCCCGGACCCCGTCGGCACCGACCGGCGCGCCGTCGTCGACGGCGAGGTGTCCGTCTCGCCGCTATCGGTCCCCCACGCCGCCGAGCCGGAGGCGGGCCTCGACGAGCTGGCGGAGGCCTACGAGGCGACGGTGCGGTCGTGAAAAGCGGGCCGCGCTACTCGCCGTCGCCGGTGCTGACGGTCACCTTCGCCTCGCTCAGGACGCGGTCGCCCATCTCGTAGCCGGGCTCGTACACCTCGTGGACGGTCCCCTCCGGGCGCTCGCTATCGACGCGGAGCATCACCTGATGGCGCGCGGGGTCGACCTCCTCGCCCGGCTCGGGGTCGATCGCCTCGACGCCCTCCTCGGCGAGCACGTCGTCGAACTTCTCCAGCGTCGACTCGACGCCGGGGCGGAGGTCGCTCCCCTCGTCTTGGTCGAGCGCGCGCAGCAGGTCGTTCCGGACCGGCGTGAGCCGCTCGACGAGCGCCTCGGAGGCGCGCTCCCGGATGTCCTCCTGCTTCCGCTTCGCGCGCTCCTTGTAGTTGCTGAAGTCGGCCTTCACGCGGGCGAGCTTGCTCGTCAGCTCTTCGACCTCCTCGTCGCGCTCGCGGAGCGCCTCGCGGGTCTCGGCGAGGTCCGCCTCCAGCGCCGCCACCTCGCGGGCGAGCGCCTCGTCGTGCTCGGCGACGGCCGCGGCCAGCGCCTCGCTCTCGGCGCGGGCGCCGCCGTCGTCGCCGGCGGCCGACTCCCCGCTCGCTCCGTCGGCGGTCGCCTCCGCCGTGCCGTTCGCTCTCGCCGCGTCGCCCTCGTCGTCGGCGGACTCGACATCGACGGCGTCGTCGTCGCTCATACCCGATGGAAGTCGGTCGGCGGGGATAAGCGTTCAGAACCGCGGCGAGGTCGACCCAGCGCTCCGCGATCTCGTCGGCGAGGTCGTCGACGCCGAACACCTCTCCGACGCCGCGGTCGGCGCCGACTAGGCCCCGAGCGTCACGGCGCTGACGGGGATCGCCTCCATCGCCGTCGACGACGGCAACGAGCGGTGGACCGTCGGCGGGTGGGGCGCGGCCTACGAGGACGTGGAGGCCGACCGGATCCACGTGACCGGCGCCGCGGCCCCGACCTGGGCCGAGCTAGCGGAGTGACGCGAATCTGGGCGGCGGAGTGACGCGAATCGGGGCGGCGGGGGCGACGCCGATCGAAGTGGCGACGTGACGCCGCCCGAAGCGCTCGACTCTGGCTCGCGCGACGGGCGGATTTATGCTCGTCGCCACCCACGATCGGTTCCGTATGCCACCTCGACCCTCGACGTTCTCGATCGCCGCGCGCGATCCGGAGACGGACGCGGTCGGCGTCGCGGTACAGTCCAAGTTCGTCGGCGTCGGCGCCGTCGTCCCGTTCGTCAGCGCCGACGCGGGCGCGGTCGCCACACAGAGCTTCGCGAACGTCGCCTACGGCCCCGACGGGCTCGACCTGCTCCGCGAGGGGCACGCCCCCGCGGAGGCGATCGACCGGCTCACGGGCGCCGACGACGAGGCGCCCTCGCGGCAGGTGGGGATCGTCGGCGTCGACCCCGAGGAGCCCCCGGCGGCGTTCACGGGCGACGAGTGTCACGACCACGCGGGCGACCGACAGGGTGACCACTACACGGTTCAGGGGAACATCTTGGAGAACGCCGACACCCTCGACGCGATGGCCGCGGCGTTCGAGGAGACCGACGGGGGGCTCCCGGAACGGTTGATCGCCGCGCTCCACGCGGGCAACGAGGCCGGTGGCGACAAGCGCGGCGAGCAGTCCGCGGCGCTGTACGTCGCGAAGCCCGAGGGCGGCTACGACGGCAGGAACGACCGCTGGGTCGACGTGCGCGTCGACGACCACGAGCGGCCGATCGACGAGTTGGAGCGCGTGTTCAAGATATACGACGTGACCCTCCTCGAACGCGAGGCGCCCGACGAGACGCGGGAACTGGCCGGCGAGACGGCGGTCGCTGTCGGGTCGGCGCTCGCCGACCTCGGCTTCTACGACGGCGAGCCGATCGCGGAGTTCGGCGAGGACGCTCGCGACGCGCTGGAGTCCTTCCGCGGCATGAACAACTTCGAGAACCACTCGCTCGCGGTGTTGGAGGACGCCGTCGCACGCGGGTGGGAGGAGACGGCCCCCGGTGACGACGCCGAGTCGCGGCTCGTCGACGCTATCTGGAACGGGCTCTCGCGGCTCGACCGCGTCTGAGCGCGCTCCCCTTGCCAGAGCGCGTTCGCCCCGCCGGACGTGGCCGGTCGACTTTTGCCCCTCCGCAACCGAGCGGGACCATGCCGATCGAACCCGACGAGGTGGCCGACCTCATAGAGGCGGACCTCCCCGACGCGGTCGCCCGGGTCACCGCGCCCCGGATCCACAACGACGAGGACGAGGACGCCCACTTCGCGGCCGTCGTCGTCTCGCCGGCCTTCGAGGGCGAATCGCTCGTCGACCAGCACCAGCGCGTGTACGACGCGGTCGGCGATCACATGACGCAGTCGGTCCACGCGTTGGAAATCAAGACGTACACGCCCGAAGCGTACGTGGAGCACGGCGACGGTGCGCTCGCCGGTGACCTCCGCGATGCCGGGCTGCTCCCCGTCGACGAGGCCTGAAACCGCGCCGCGTTCCCGCCGACTTCCCGCTTCCACCCTCCACGCTGATGCGATCCGAACTCGTCCGCGCCGTCCGCGGGGTCCTCGCCGCGGTCTCGCTGCTGGCGTTCGTCGCGCTCTTTCTGGCCGTCGAGGCGCGCGTCACCTCTGCGACCGTCCTCGGCGGACTCGCCGCGGTCGCGGTCGCGGCGCTGTTCGCGGCCGCCGGCCGCTCCGGGATCCGGCGGCTGCTCGGCCGGGGGGATTCGGGTTCACGTGGAACAGCGGAACGGACCGCCGAACGCGACGCGTGGCTCGACGAGCCGGTCGACGATACGGCGTGGACTGACCGATCCGACCGTGCTGGCGACGACCCCGAGACCGACCGGCCGCTCGCGAGGCTCGAACCCGCGCTCGACGACGCGTGGAACCGGTGGTCGGACGCCGCGCTGACGCTCGGGCTGGCCGCGCTGGGAGTCGGCGCGCTCGTGCTGCTCGCGACCTATCCGGGCGACGATCCGCCGCTCGGGCTGCTGTTGCTGGTCGCGTTCGGGATCAACGGGGCGCTCGTCACGCTCCCGTTCGTTTTTAAATAAGGGAGTGCGGCGTCGGCGTTTCGGTCAGCCGTCCTCGCCGGTCTCGCTCGCAGTCGGCTCGTCGAATTCGGCCGCGGAGTCGTCGACCTCGTCGTCGTCGCCGGCACCGTCGTCATTTGCGGCGCCGGCGCCGCCCGCGACGCGGTCGGCGACCAGTTCAGCGAGCGGGTCGACCGTGACGGTCAGGCGGGCGACGAGGAACACCACTGGGACGAGCGCGACGAACAGGAAGGCGGCGTCGTACGCCCACGCGGCGCCGTTCAACACGGGGACCGCGACGCCCGCGAGCCCGCGGTACGCGACGAGCACCGCCCCGAAGACGACGAGCCAGTGGACCACGCCGCCCGCGTTCTCGGCGATCCGGTCCGGGCGAGCGTCCCCCTCCGCGTCGGCCTCGCCGAGCGCCAGGCGCGTCAGCAGCGCGAACTTCGGCGCGGCGTACAGGAGGATTCCGGCCACCGCGAGCGCGACGACGCCCGTCGCGACCGCGGCGAACGTCACCGGCGCGAACGGGACGAGCCGGTCCACCCCCGGTAGCAGCGTCACGAGCGAGAGCACGCCGACGACCGCCAGCGCGCCGATCAGCAGTCTGCTCGTCGACCGGACCGTGTCGCGGTCGAGCGCCGTTCCGATCGCTGAGTCGTTCGAGCTCATTGGCGCTCGGCCGTTGCCGCCGGACCGACATATAACGGGAACGCCGTCGCCCCGAGTTGAACCGGTTTTAGTCGAGTTAAATTCCCGGCCGAGAGCGGCCGATACATCTCAAGTGTGGCGCCACAGGCGGTTTCGTGGCGGCGCTCGCCCCATCGGGCCAGTCGACGGAACCCTCGTAAAAGTCGTGCTTCTCGGTGGCAATTGTGTTGATACCGTACCGCACGATTTCACGTGGGTGACGCCTTCCAGTACCTTTTACAGCGTCTCGCGGGAAGGCCGAGGCATGGGAGACGACTACCGCACGGAGGAGGACAGCCTCGGCGAGATGCAGGTGCCGGCGGACGCCTACTGGGGCGCGCAGACCCAGCGCGCCGTCGAGAACTTCCCCGTCTCGGGGATCGGGATGAGCCGGCGGTTCATCCGCGCGCTCGGCGTCGTCAAGAAGGCGGCCGCGCAGGCCAACCGCGACCTCGGGCTCGTCGAGGACGACACCGCGGAGGCGATCGTCGCCGCCGCCGACGAGGTGATCGCGGGCGAGCACGACGACCAGTTCCCGGTCGACGTGTTCCAGACCGGCTCCGGCACCTCCTCGAACATGAACG
>NZ_NEWI01000083.1:0-13179 GCF_002135005.1 Halorubrum sp. SD612
ACGAGGCGCGGAGCGACTACACCGTCGTCGCGAACCGCGACGGCAAGCGCGTGCTCCGCGGGCGGCTCGAACTCAAGAAGACCTCCGCGGGCCCGCGCCCGGGGAAGTTCCGGGTGATCCGCGACGGGGAGGACCACCCCCGCCAGCCGGACGAGTTCGTCGACCTCGCGCGGGCGGCCGGTCGGATCCGCATCTCCGAGCAGACCTCGCCGGAGAACCGGACGCGGCTGAAGGAGATGCTCGACGGCTACCAGCTGGAGGCGACGGCGGTCCGGACCTGCCGGCGCTGCGCGAGCGACGGGCGCTACGGGCCGATCACGAGCGAGGACGCCATCGACCACAACGGCGAGCTGATCTGTCGGGACTGCGCCCGCCGGGAGCTAGAGCGGGAGCTGTCGTACAAAGGGGAGTTCACGGGCGCGGCCGAGGAGCGATTGGAGGAGCTGCTGTACGAGTCGGGCGACCTCGACCGGATCGTGAGTCTCCTCCAGGGCGGACTCGACCCCGACCTCACGAAGTACGACGAGGTGTCGGCGAACGTCGACGACGTCTCGCCCGTCCGGACCGAAGACTTGGACCTCCATCCGGACCTCTCTTCGCACCTCCAAGGCCGCTTCGAGGAGCTACTGCCGGTCCAGAGTCTCTCCGTGCGGAACGGCCTGCTCGACGGCGACGACCAGCTCGTGGTGAGCGCCACGGCGACGGGGAAGACGCTCGTCGGCGAGCTGACCGGGATCGACCGCGCGCTGAAGGGGGACGGGAAGCTGCTCTTCTTGGTCCCGCTCGTCGCGCTCGCCAACCAGAAGCACGAGGACTTCGAGGACCGCTACGGCGACCTGCTCGACGTCTCCATCCGGGTCGGCTCCTCGCGGGTGAACGACGACGGCAACCGCTTCGACCCGAACGCCGACGTGATCGTCGGCACCTACGAGGGGATCGACCACGCGCTCCGGACGGGCAAGGACCTCGGCGACGTGGGGACGGTCGTCATCGACGAGGTCCACACGCTGAAGGAGGGCCAGCGCGGCCACCGGCTCGACGGGCTCATCTCCCGGCTGAAGTACTACAGCGAGGACCGGATGGAGACCCGCGCGGGCTACGACGGGACGCAGTTCGTCTACCTCTCGGCGACCGTCGGGAACCCGGAGTGGCTCGCGGAGAAGCTCCGCGCGACGCTCATCGAGTACGAGGAGCGCCCGGTCCCCATCGAGCGCCACGTCACCTTCGCTGATAGCCGTGAGAAGGCCCAGATCGCCGACAAGCTCGTGAAACGCGAGTTCGACACGAAGTCGTCGAAGGGGTACCGCGGGCAGACGATCATCTTCACCAACTCGCGGCGGCGCTGTCACGAGATCAGCCGCAAGCTCCGGTACGACTCCGCGCCGTACCACGCCGGCCTCGACTACGGGCGCCGGAAGAAGGTCGAGCGCATGTTCGGGAATCAGGACCTCTCGGCGGTCGCCACCACCGCGGCGCTGGCGGCCGGCGTCGACTTCCCCGCCTCGCAGGTGATCTTCGACTCGCTGGCGATGGGGATCGAGTGGCTCTCCGTCCAGGAGTTCTCGCAGATGCTCGGGCGCGCCGGACGCCCGGACTACCACGACCGCGGCCGGGTCTACCTCCTCGTCGAGCCGGACGGCGTCTACCACGGGTCGATGGACCGCACGGAGGACGAGGTGGCGTTCACCCTGCTGAAAGGCGAGATGGAGGACGTGGCGACGCACTACGACGAGACCGCGGCCGCCGAGGAGACGCTCGCGAACGTCGTCGTCGCCGGCAAGAAGGCGAAGCGCCTCAACGACCGGATGATCGGCGAGGTCCCCACCAAGCACGCGCTCGGGAAGCTGCTGGAGTGGAACTTCATCGACGGCTTCGAGCCGACGCCGCTCGGCCGCGGGGTGACGCGGCACTTCCTCGCGCCCGACGAGGCGTTCTTCATCCTCGACTCGGTCCGGAAGGGGACCGACCCGTACGACATCGTCGCCGACCTCGAACGGCGCGACGACGAGGAGTGACGACGCGCAACGAAACCCTTTAGCGGCTCTTCGGGGTATGTAGGAGTACGGGACCGTGGGTTAGTGGTATACTCCGAGCCTTGGGTGCTCGTGACCCCGGTTCGAATCCGGGCGGTCCCATTCTGCTGTTGCGAACAATCCGTGAGCAGTGGCAACTATTTACAAATAAGAGGCGGTGGCGCGTGCCTGCGAGGCCGCCCCGCGGCCGAGCAGCACGCGCGAGGGAGTCAGTCACCGGAGCGAAGCGGAGGCGACTGACGAGGCTGGGGAGGTGTGAGGTGCGGTCGCGGTGCGGGGTGGGACTCAAAAGGGCAGCCGGGAGGCGGGCGCAGGTGACGCAAGCACCGCAGTGAGGGAGCGAACGGAGTGACGAGGAGCGCAGCGAGCGTGCGCCCGCCTCCCGGCTGGGACTTTGGAGGTGTTCACCACTGATCCACCGGCGCCTGTTTATAAATAGACCGCCAGGATTTTGAAATTCCGCACCACCGATCACTATTTAAAAACGATCTCAGGCCAAGTCAGTCAGCGACTGCTGTTCGTACACGTCGGGGTCGGCGGGGGGCGCGTCCCGGATCTCGGGGTAGTACTCCAGCAGCTGCGTCGCCAGCTCCTCGCCGAGCCGGACCGGGACGGCGTTGCCGATCTGTTTCATCACGTCGGTCTTCGTCCCCTCGAAGACGAACTCGTCGGGGAACGTCTGGAGCCGAGCCATCTCGCGGGGCGTGAGGTACCGGTCCTCACTGGGGTGGATGAAGACGTTCGTGCTCACCGTCAGCGACGGCTCCTCGGGGTCGAGCCGGCGGAGGTACGTCCCGTACCGCTTGACGATCTCCGGCTCGTGCGGGCAGGTGTCGGTGTCCTCGCAGTCGCACTGGTACTTCTTCGTCTTCAGGCGGTCGGGGAGGTCGCGGTAGTAACCGCCCGGGGGAACGTGACGGATGCGTTCGAGCGTCTTCTCGCCGGTGTCGGCGTACGTCATGTTCGGGAGGTCGTCGGTCGCGTCCGCGAGCGCCTCGCCGGCGGTGCGCCAGTGCCCCTCGGGCGTCGTCGGCTCAGGAAAGCGGATCGGCACGTCGCGATTGGTGCCCATGAAGAAGATCCGGCGGCGCTTCTGGGGGACGCCGTACTGTTCGGCCTCCAGCACTCGGTACTCGCACTTGTAGCCGTGCGCCGCGAACTCGTCGACGATGAGGTCTTTCACGTACCGGTCGTCACTGGTCTGGCGGTTGATCAGGTCGCGGACGTTCTCCATCAACACCAACTGTGGTTCGAGGACGGAGACGACCCGGAGGAACTCCTCGAACAGCGTGTTCCGGCGGTCCTTCTCCATCTCGTCGAGCTCGATCTGCTCGTTGTTGAGCCGGCTGAACCCCTGACAGGGCGGCCCGCCGATCACCACGTCGACGCCGTCAGGGTCGTAGCCCGCGCCCGCGGCCGCCTCGCGGATCGCCGGGGCGTCAAGTTCGCGCACGTCCCCTTCGAGGAACTCGGTGTCGGCGAAGTTCCGTCGGTACGTCTCCGCCGCGGGCTCCCACTGGTCGCTCCCGAGGGCCACGTCGAAGCCCGCCCGCTCGAATCCCAAGTCGAGGCCGCCGCAGCCGGAGAAGAAGCCGGCGACCACCGGCGCGTCAGCGTCGGCGTCAGCGCCCACCGGGATCACCTCGGCGATGCGGGGACACGCGTGCTCGATCCATTTCGTGCCTCGATTCGCCGCGGGCGCATAAAAGCGTCACACCTCAGGCCGGGACGGCAGGTTCGCTGGCGGCCGGCGCGTCGTCGTCCGGCGTCAGGCCCGCCGCTCGCTGATCTCCTCGGCGATCCGCTCGTCGGGGCGGCGGAGCTCGCCGGACTCGACCTCGTAGACGTAGCCGGAGACGGTGGTGTCGTCCGGGATGAACGCGGACTCGCGGAGGTACTCGACCTGCGCGGCGCAGGCCGCGTCGATGTCGTCGGTCATCTTCACCCAGTCGAGGAGGTCGGCGTCGCCGATCGTGAGCTCCGGCAGCGACGGGTCGAGGTCCGCGGCGTCGATGTCGCCCGTCTCGGCTTCGAGCCCCTCGCGGATCGCCTCGTCGGGCGCGCTCATCATCCCGCAGTCGGTGTGGTTGATAACGACGATCTCGTCGGTGTCGAAGAAGTTCGTCGTGAGCGCGGCCGACCGGATCACGTCGTCGGTCACCTTCCCGCCGGCGTTGCGGAACACCTGCGCGTCGCCGAGGTCGATGCCGAGCGCCTCCTCGATCGGGATTCGCTCGTCCATACAGGCGACGACGAGGAGGTTCTTATCGGTCGGGATCCCTTTCCGGCGGCGGCGCGCCCAGTCGTCGCGCTCGTCGACCGCGGCGTCGAGATGTTCGTGGTGCGCGTCGTGGTCGGCGTGGTCGTGCGATGGCATCGCTCGATCGGAGGGGTGGGAGAAAGGGGATCGTTGCGAAAACCGAGATCCCCGCCGTCGACGCGGATCGGCGGCGATATCGTCCGATATCGAGGACGCGTGGCAGATCGGTCGATCCGGATTCGACCGACGCGGGCGGGCCGAGGCGTCGACCGAGGCGGTCCGCCCGCGGCCTTTCGAAATCCTTTTGTCCCGAATCGGCATTGATGTGAGTGCGAGCCGCCTTAGCTCAGACTGGGAGAGCACTCGACTGAAGATCGAGCTGTCCCCCGTTCAAATCGGGGAGGCGGCATATTCTGAACCCGCGAGCGACAGCGAGCGGACGACCGCGGGTCACTCGTCGTCGACGAGGACGGTCGCGAGGCGGTCGCCGCAGTGCGGGCAGTTCAGCGTCTGCCAGGTGTCGGGATCCAGATCGCCGAACGGCTCGGACCGGCGCGCGTCCGCGGCGGCGACGCTCGCGCCGCAGGTCTCGCAGTCGTGGGTGTCGTCGGGATCGGTCATCGCCGGGCGTACGGGCGCCGCGGCGAAACCGACTTCGCCGCGCGGCGCCTCCGATCGTCCATGAGCCGGTTCGCGGCGGTGGCGTTCGACCTCGACGACACGCTGTGCCGCCACGACCACGACGTGGACGCCCTTTACCGCCGGGCGTTCGAGGAGGCGGGCGTGGAGCCGTTCGGCGAGCCGGAGGAGCTGTGGCCCCTCCTCGACGGCCCGCCGGACCCCGACGATCGCGTCGGCTACCTCGGCGCGGGGTTCGCGCGGTTGGCGGCGCAACACGGGAGAGACGTGGACCCCGTCGCGCTCGCGGCGGCGTTCGAGGCGGTCGCGGACGAGTCGCGGGTGGCGTACCTACCGGGCGCGACCGAGGCGCTGGCGGCCGCGGCGGCGGCGGGTCCCGTGGGCGTGCTCACGAACGGTCCCGAGGACCGCCAGCGGGCGAAGATCGAGGCGCTCGGGTTGGACGATCTCGTCGACGCGATCGTGTACGCCGGGGACCTGCCCCGCCGGAAGCCGCACGCGGAACCGTTCGAGCGGCTGACCGCGGCGCTGTCGGTCGATGCCGAAGAGACGCTGTACGTCGGGAACTCGCTGTCGTACGACGTCGCGGGCGCGCACAACGCCGGGCTCCGGTCCGCGTGGCTCCGCGCGAGTCCCGACGACGCGCCCGGCGCGTACGGGCCGGACCACGTCGTCGACTCGTTAGCGGAGATCGCGGACCTGCTGGCCGAGGGGCGCGGAGCCGACGGCCGCGAGCCCGGAGGCGAAGCAGCGGCGACCGGGCCGGAGGAGAGTCGGTGAGCGACGCGGTCAGGGGTCGCGCCCTCGCCAAGGCGAGACCGGGGGCGACGGTCGCGAGCGTCGAACCGCTCGGGCGGGGGAACCGCAAGCGGACGGAGGTGGTGCGATTCGAGAGCGCCGCGCCGGTGGTCGTCCAACGCTCCGAAACGCCGGCCGCGACCCGGACCGAGGCGGCGCTGCTGACGGCGATCGGCGATCGGACGGGCGTGCCAGTTCCCCGGCCGCTCGGCGAGGGCGTCGCCGACGGGACGGGGTGGTTCGTGACGCCGCTGGTCGACGGCCGCGACCTCCACGAGGCGTTCGTCGACCTCGGTCCGGCGGACCGGCGGGGGGTCGCGCGGGCGTTCGGCCGCTGGCTCGCGGCGCTCCACGAGGCGTTTCGGTTCTCGGGGTGCGGGCGGCTCGCGGTCGACGGCGCGGCGGGCGGCGGAGCGATCGACGCGGAGTCGGTCCTCGGACGCGACGCGTCGCTGTCCGTCCGCAATCCGGTCGGCGCCGACGAGTGGCTCCGGGAGTTCGGGGAGCGACACGCCGACCGGCTCCCCGAGGAGTTCGACGGGCTCCGCGCTCGGCTTCGGGACGCGTTCCGGGAGTCGACCGCGTGCGACACCGATCCGCGGCTGTTCCCGTGGGACTTCCGCCCGGGGAACGCCCTCGTCGCGGACGGCGCGGTGACGGCCGTCCTCGACTGGGAGGTGCCGCTGGCCGCCCCGCGTGGCGTGTCGGTCGCGAAGACCGAACACCTCGTCGTCGACTGGTACGTGCCGGCGGCCGAGACCGGGCCGCTCAGGCGGGCGTTCCGCGACGGCTACGAGTCCGTCGCGCCGCTCCCGCGCGTCGAGCGTGCCCACCGCGCCGCGGCCGTCGCGAGCGCGGTCGTCGACGGCGAGGGCGTGGTGACGAACCCGCGCTACCCGCCGGTCGACCGCGACGCGGCGGTCGAGTTCCACCGACGGGCGCTTCGGCGCGCGCTGGACAACGGACCCGGATAGACCACTCCGAGACGAGGCGCCGGTCAGTACAGCGCCGTGGCCGCGAGGATGCCGGCGGTCTGGCCGAGGCCGACGAGCGCGATGCCCGCGACCGTCCCCGCCGCGGAGCCGGCGAACGCGGCGACGACCGCGCCCACGACCGAACACGCGGCCGCGGCGTGGTGGACGGTCGAGCGCGGGGCCGTCGCGTCGCGAAGCCCCGTGTAGACGAACGCCGGCGCGGGCAGGAGCATCCAGCCGTAGAAGGCGACGGCGAGGAGCGCGCCGGTCGGGAGCGCGGCCGCGAGCCCGGCCCCGTCGCGTGCGAGGAACCCGAGGACGCCCGCGAGCGTGACCGGGGTCCCCGCGAGGATCACCAGCTTCCACGCGCGGAGGACTCCTGTCGCCATGTCGCGCCACGAGGCGACGACGAAGGCGACGAGCAGGGCGCTCATGACGACGTGCGCGACGAACAGCGCGTGGAGGGAGACCGCACCGAGGACCGTCGCCGCGGCGACGCCCCACGCCGCGGGGACCAGCAGCGCGGGACCGTTCTCGCGGAGCGTGATGGCGGGGCCGTCCGCTTGGTACTCGTGTGACACGTTGGTCGCTTCCGCGCCGAGGAATATAAACGTCGGCGTCCGGTGGGGCGCCGAAGAACGACACGATCCGGTCTCGCTCGCGCCGCGAATCTGTTGTTCGGGCAGTGTTCGCTGATAAAGTTTCGGTTATTCGGAAACGATCGTCTAGAGAGAGTCGTGGTAACTGTACACTCGCAATCCTTATGACCCGACAGGGCCTCTCTCTATTCGCAATGGCGACCGGAAAGGTTGATTTCTTCAACGACACTGGCGGCTACGGATTTATCGAGACTGACGACGCGGACGACGACGTGTTCTTCCACATGGAAGACGTCGGCGGCCCGGACCTCGAAGAGGGCCAAGAGCTCGAGTTCGACATCGAGTCCTCCGAGAAGGGTCCCCGCGCGACGAACGTCGTTCGGCAGTAAGCCGATCCGAGAAGGTGGGTCGGTCCGGCTGACGCCGAACGCGACTCTGACACACGGTATCAAACGTTTTCGTCCGCGTCGCGGGCTCGCGTCCGCCGCGGTCGTATTTTACGCTCGACGAGCGCCTCGCTCGTCGCGTGCGCGCGTCGTACCCGGAGAAGAGATGAGAGCGACCGCGTCCGCGCTCAGATGTGTTGCCCGAAGAGCCCGCGGCCCTTCGTCACCTCGACGTCGCCCTCGACTTTCGTCTGACAGGAGAGGCGGACGTCGTGGTTCGGGTGGTGCGGCGGGAGCCAGAGACGGGCCTTCTCCTTCTTGCTCGGCTCGCTGACCTCGCCGTCGACCTGGACCGCACAGGAGCCGCACGACCCGGAACCGCGGCAGTTAAGCTGTTCCATCTTGCCGTTGTAGACGGAGAGACCGGCCTCTTTGAGCACGTCGCGCAGATTGGCGCCCTTCTCGCACTCGATTTCCTCGCCCTTGTAGGATACAGTAGGCATGTCGACTCACGGTACGCGAGCGATCCACAAAAGAGTCTGTGTCCGCGGGGCGCGGCGACCGGAACCGCGAGCGCCGACCGCGGCACGTCCAGAAATGCTCGTGTGCCGAGCGTCGGACGCCGACGGGGCGTTTTTTACCCTCGGCACCGCAGAGTGGCACAATGGGACTCAGGTGTCTGCTCGGACACGACTTCGGCGAACCCGAACTCCAGCGCGAGCGCGAGGAGGAGGGCGACGAGGTCGTCACGACCGTCAAGGAGGTGAAGACCTGCGCTCGCTGCGGCGAGACGCAGATCGTCAGCGAGAATACCGAGGTGACGACGATGGAGCAGCTGGCGGACGAGGCCGCCGCGAACGCCGGCGGCGAGACCGCCGGCGCGTCGGCCGCGGCGCCGACGCGCGACGACGCCCCGGACGCTGCCGAGGAGGGCGCCGGACCCGGCACGGCGTCGGGAGAGGTCGGTGCGGCCGACGCCGGGACGGCGGACGAGGGCGTGACCCTCGACGAGGAGCCCGGAGCCGGGAGCGACGACGCGGTGATCCTCGACGACGGGGCCGCGGCCGACGAGCCGGCGGGGCCGACCGGCGCCGCTCCGGCCGCGGACCGCGTCGACGCGGCGACGGGCGCGGCGGACGGTCCGGACGCGCCGGACGACGCGGGCTCGCCGGACGGAGCAGATCCGGCGGACGAGGACACGGAGGTGTTGGGCGCGGGCGGCGAGTCGGCGTCCGCGCCGTCGCCCCCGGCCGAGACCGAGTCCGGTGCCCCCTCGGGCGACGAGGCGGACGCGGAGAGCGACGACGGCGTGATCCTCGACGAGGACGAGGAGCCGGCCGACGACCGGGAGCGGGGCGCGTGGCCGGTGGTCGACGAGGAGGACGCCGGCGCCGACGGAGCGACCGCGTGGCCCGATCACGGCGGCGAAGACGAGGGGTTCAGCGCGGAGGTCGGTGAGGGCGGTGACGCCGACGTCGAGTTCGGCGGCGGGCTCACCCCGGAGGCCGCGGACGGGCGGGAAGAGCAGGAATCGGCGACGGAGTACGTCGAGGCGCCCGACGACGGCGAGGGCGCCACGTTCGACGCTGGCGGCGAGGGCGGGACGGGGATCACCCGGGGCGAGAGCCCCGAGTTGGAGACGGTGGGCGACGACGCCCCGACGGAGTACTACTGTCCCGAGTGCGGGATGGTCCGGGCGGCGGACGGGAGTTCGATGCGCGCGGGAGACATCTGTCCGGAGTGTAAGCGCGGGTACGTCGACGAGCGTCCTCGGTAGGCGAAGCGGAAGCGGGCCGTTCGGGCCGAACCCGCCGAGCGGCCGTGACGAAACTGGTTTACGCCGGCCTGTCGAACGGTCGCGGCATGAAGGAGTACAAGATGCGCCGCGGCGAGCATCTGGACGACCGCATGCCGGACCTGAAGGGTTCGATCGAGGAGTACTTCGGCGAGGTCACCGGCACCGAGGAGTGGGAGGGGCACGAGCTGTACGTCGTCGCCGACCCCGACAACCCGGTGTTCGAGCGCATCGTCGCGGGCGCCGCCGAGTACGGGAGCAAGAAGGACAAGCTGGCGGTCCACTTCGAGGAGCGCCCCGCCGAGGACGTCATCGCGGAGGGGAACGCCGACGCCGCCGCGGACGCCGTCGACGTGAAAAACGACTTCCTCCTGGAGGCGACCGGGCGCGACGCGAAGTCGCGCCGCGACTCGCTGAAGCGCGAAGTCGAGGACGACGCCCCCGATTACTGAGCGGTTTCTGCGGCGACCGGTTCTCGTCCGTCGAGGAAAGCGCGGAGCCCGCTAGCGTCCCGCTCGCGCGACTGAACCCCGCGAGAGAGTTGTCACCGTCCTCGAAACGTCGTCGCCTCCTCACGGGAAGCGTCATCGCCCGACGAGAATCGGCTCCACTCGGCGGTGAGACTGTCAGGATCGATCTGGTGAATATTTATTCAGATTTGAGTTAAAACTCCGGCAGTTTTAAGCCGTACGGGGACGAAACGGTGTGTATGAGCATTGAGACGGTCGTGCTGGCGGTCGGATCGGAGGACGGGAAACGCGTCGAGCGGCTCGCCGAGGAGATCATCTCCGTCGCCGAGCCGGCGGACGCCGAGGTCGTGTTGACCCACGTGTTCGACAGGGAGGAGTTCGACGAGACCAGCGCGAAGCTCGGGTTTGAGCCGGAGAGCGAGAGCTCGACGCCCGACGCCATCGCGGAGCGACACACCACCACCCGGGAGCTCTCGGAGGCGCTCTCCGAGGCCGGCGTGCGACACTCCGTCCGGGGCGCGGTGGGAGACCTCGCGGACGAGGTCGTCGAGACGGCCGAGGGCCTCGAAGCCGACCGCGTCGTGGTCGGCGGGCGGCGCCGCTCGCCGACCGGGAAGGCCGTCTTCGGCAGCGTCGCGCAGGAGGTCATGCTCTCGGCGCCGTGCCCGGTCACCTTCGTCCGCGAGCCGGCGTCGTAACGCGGTTTCGCGGTACGGACCCCGTTTGTTATTCACGGTCGACCGCGCGAAGCGTCCCGCTTAAGTGAGACGGGTCCGCGCTTACACCCGATGTACTACGTGGGCGTCGACCTCGGGGCGACGAACGTCCGGGCAGCCGTCGGCGACGAGAGCGCGGCGGTCCTCGGCTCCGCGTCGCGGGGTACGCCGCGGGGACCGAACGGCATCGCCGTCACCGAGGCCGTGTTGGAGGTGGTCCGCGGGGCCTGTACGGACGCGGGAATCGCGCCGAGCGAGGCGGTCGCGGCCGGGATCGGCTCCATCGGTCCGCTCGATCTGGCGGAGGGGGTCGTCCAGGGGCCCGCGAACCTCCCGGACACGGTCGAGCGCATCCCGCTCGTCGGGCCGGTCGGTCGGTTGCTCGACACCGACGAGGTGTACCTCCACAACGACACCATCGCGGGCGTCATCGGCGAGCGGTTCCACTCCGAGCGCAACCCCGACGACATGGTGTATCTCACTATCTCCTCGGGGATCGGCGCGGGCGTCGCCGTCGACGGGAACGTCCTCTCTGGGTGGGACGGCAACGCCGGCGAGGTCGGCCACATGACCGTCGACCCGCACGGGTTCATGACCTGCGGCTGCGGGCTCGACGGCCACTGGGAGGGGTACTGCTCGGGCAACAACATCCCGAAGTACGCCCGGGAGCTCCACGAGGAGGACCCCATCGAGACGATCCTCCCGATCGAGGACCCCGACTTCTCCGCGGTCGACGTGTTCGAGGCGGCGGGCGAGGACACCTTCGCCGACCACGTGATCGACCAGGTCGCCCACTGGAACGCCATGGGGATCGCCAACATCATCCACGCGTACGCGCCGCTCGTCGTGAGCGTCGGCGGCGCGGTCGCGCTCAACAACCCCGACCGCGTCCTCGACCCGATCCGCGAGAAGCTCCCGGAGATGGTGTTCATCAACGTCCCGGAGGTTCGACTCACCGACCTCGGCGACGACGTCGTGGTGAAAGGCGCCCTCGCGAGCGCGCTGACGGGCGGGACCGGCGACCGGGCGCGCGTCGAGAACGCGCCTTGACCGAGCGCGGCGACGACGGCCCGCGGGCTACTGCTCGAACTCGTCGAGCTCCGGTTCCACGTCGGCGCCGACCGCGTCGCGCGTGTCGAGATACGCGTCGCGGTACCGCCAGATCTTCCGGAGGAGGACGTACCCGAACGCGCCCTGGAAGACGATGACGAAGCCGAACAGCGCGAGGACCTGCGGGAGGCCGAAGAGTCCCGCGGCGACGCCGGTCACCGGACCGACGAGCGTGTTGTACAGCGCGTGGATCGCCGCCGCGAGGACGAGCCCCTTGACGATGATCGGGCCGCGGTTCCCGGGATTGAACTTCGCGAGCCCGAGATAGTAGCCCGCGAACGCCGAGTAGACGACGTGTCCCGGTCCCGCGAGCGCCCGGAGCGCGGCGATGCCGTCGCCGGCGCCCAGCGCCGCGATGCCGACCGTCAGCTCCGCCATGTCGACGTTCTGGGCGATGTACACGAAGTTCTCGATGACGACGAAGCCGAGCCCCGCGATGGCGCCGTAGACGGCGCCGTCGATGACGGCGTCGAAGCGGGCGTCGGTGTACGCGTACAGCCGCACCGCGAGCAGCTTCACCGACTCCTCTATCGGGCCGACGACGACGAAGAAGAACACGACGATTCCGAGGAAGCCGAGCGGCCGGAAGTACGGCTGGAGCACGCTGTTCAGGATCGCCGCGAACGTCGCGGTGAGGATAGAGAGGAGGAACGTCGCCACGAGGAGCGACAGCGGCTCGCCGGTCGTCACGTCCGAGACGTACACGTACGCGGCCAGCCCCAGAGCGGGGATCACGGAGAGCCCGAGGAGGACCGCGATGGCCGGGTCGAAGAGGAGCCCGAGTCCGAACGAGCCGAGGATCGCCAAGAGTCCGACGAACGCGACGAGGACGACCCCGGCCTTCGCGGAGCGCGTGAGGAGCCAGTACAGCGCGACCGACAGCCCGTCGAGGGAGGTGCGCTCCTCCCACGTCGCGACATCGTAGAGGTCGCGGTCGTCGTCGGCCCGAGACGCGATCGGGTCCTCATCGCTTGGCATGGCCCCCGTTTCGCCCCCCGGTGACTTAACGGATTGGCGGAACCGGACGGACGCGCTGAGGCCGGTGGGCGGGATGCGTCACCGACCGCGCTCGCTCCGCGGCCGACAGGATTGAAACCGCGGCGGACGAAGGTCGGGTATGCACTTCGATCCGCGGGTCCAGCGCGCCCTGAAGGAGGCCGGGCTGGACGCCGACGCCGTCGCCGACGCCTCGGACCGAGTCGCCGAACTCGTCGCCCGCGACGCCGACCGCCTCCGAGAGTTCTTCGACGGCGACGACCCGTACTACTCGGACATGGAGATGGCGCACAGCGCGGCGTCGAGACAGGAGCACGCGAGCGCCGACGTGGACCTGTTCACCCACGGGAGCGACCTCCGCGGGTACCTCTCGCTCGACGGGTGGGGCGTCCCGGTCGAGGGC
>NZ_NEWI01000084.1:0-13052 GCF_002135005.1 Halorubrum sp. SD612
GTCGGCTCCCCCGGCGTCACCGCTCTGCGCGTTGTCCCCTTCCGCGTCGCCGTCGCCGGAGCTTTCGGACCCGCCGCGCGTCGCCGCCCGGCCCTCGACCGCCGCGTCCAACTGCGGCCCGGAGGCGTCCTCGGCGCGAGCGGAGAGCGTCTGCTGCGGGAACGGGATGACGATCCCCTCGTCCCCGAGCGCGCTCTTCATCGCGTTCATCGCGGCGGTCCGGGTCCGCCAGCGCTTCCGCATGCTCGGGTTGCGGATCCAGTAGCGCAGGCCGAGGACGACCGCGGAGTCGTCGAAGCGCTTCGTCACGGCGTTCGGCTCGGGCATCTCGGCGACGTCCTCGACGCCCGCGACCGCCTCCTCGACGACGGCGGCCGCGCGCTCCACGTCGGTGTCGTAATCGACGCCGACCTCGACCTCGATCCGCAGCCGGTTCCGCCGCGATCGGTCGACGATCGACCCCGACCGGACTTCGTCGTTCGGCATCGTGATCACCTCGCCGTCGAACGACCGGAGCCGTGTGCTCATGATCGATATCTCGGTGACGGTCCCCTCGTGGTCGCCGATCTCGACCCAGTCGCCGACCTCGAACGGCCGGGAGAACATCAGCACGAACCCGGCCAGTATCGCCCCGAGCGTCTGGCGGGCCGCCATGCCGACCACGATGCCGAGGAACCCCGCGCCGACGAGGAGGCTGCCGACGTTGTCGGTGAACAGCCCGACGACCGCGAGGACCGCCGACGTGTAGACGGTCAGCTGCGTGATTCGCAGGATCACCTCCTGCTGGTGTTGCGAGATCGACGCGCTCTCCGCACCGATCTCGCGGATGACGCCCCCGAGGAAGTCGGTGAGCGCGTACGCGATAGCCAAGAGGATCACGCTAAGGACGACGTTCGACACCTGATCGGCGCTGAGCGCCGACTGCGCCGTCTCGAAGAGCGCGCCGCTCCGGTCCCACACCGCGATCAGCGTGATCGCCCCCGCGGCGGTGGCGACGCCGACCCCCGCCGACAGCAGGAGCCGCTGGGTGGAGGAGAGGTCTCGGTCGCCGTGGCGCAGCCGTCGCGTGAGGTACCGGACGATCAGCACGGCGGCGACGATACCCGCGGAGGCGGCGAACCGCTCCGCGTTGCCCGTGAGCGCGCGCTGAACCGCCGCCACGAGGCCGATCCACCCGGTCATGTCACGCCCCCGTGGGCGAGCCGCGCTCGCGGGCCAGCTCCGCCAGCGCGGCGAACGCCGCCGGGTCCAGCTTCCCCGGGCGACTGCGCAACAGCTCCTCGTCGGCCGCGTCGACGACGGCCTCCGGCTCGTCGAGCCCGGAGATGTGCGCCGTGTTCCGCACCGCGTTCCGCACCGTCTTGCGCCGCTGGGTGAACAGCGCCTTCACGAACCGGAGGAAGAACGCCTCGTCGCCGACGACGTAGTCGGGGTCCCGCGGCGCACAGCGCACGACGGCGCTCTCGACGGCCGGCTGCGGGTCGAACGCCTCCTTCGGGACGCGCTCGACGATCTCCACGTCGGCGTAGTGCTGCGCCGACACCGAGAGGCGGCCGTACTCGGACTCGCCCGCCGACGCCACCATCCGGTCGGCGAACTCCGCCTGGAACATCAACACGAGCGGCTTCTTCTCGGGGAGCAGGCGGAAGGCGATCTCCGAGGAGACGCCGTACGGAAGGTTGGCGACGCAGGCCGAGAACGGCGGGAGGTCGACGTCGAGCGCGTCGCCCTCGACCACGTCGAGGAGGCCGTCGGCGACGGCGGCGGCGAACTCCTCGCGGAGGAAGTCGGCGAACGCCCCGTCGCGCTCGATCACGGTGACGCGGCCGGAGTCCGCGGTCCCGTCGGCCGTCGCCGCCGCCAGCAGGCGGTCCGTGAGCGCGCCCGCGCCGCCGCCGATCTCGAGGAGGTGACTCCCGTCGGCGTCGGCCGGGAGGTAGCCGGGGATCCGGTCGAGGACCCGGTCGTCGACGAGGAAGTGCTGGTCGCGGTCGGGGTCCGCCCGCGCGCCGGCCCGCCGCGCGAGCGCGTCGGGATCGCGGCTCCCGTAGCCGGCGGCTTCACCCGTCGGTGAGTCGGTCATGGCCGGGATACACGCGGTGTTCGGGTAAAAGTCTCGTTTCGGGGGCGTCGCGGCGGCGGATCGCGGCGACTCCCGGTCGTGCCCACGGTCGCGGGGGGCACGGGCCGCCCGTCGCTCACTCCTCGCGGCCGACGAACGTCCGGTACTTCAGGTCGTCCTCGCGGATCTCCTCGACGATCCGTTCGAGGATCACCTCTCGGGGACGGTGGAGCCCGGAGATGCGCTCCTCGACGTCGGCGAAGCTCTCGAACGGCCCGCGCTTCCGCTCGTCGAGCAGGTCGTTCCGCAGCTTCTTGCCGATCCCCGGCAGCAGATTCAGCTGGTGGAGCCGGAGGGTGATCGGGCCCGCCTCGTTGTAGAAGTCGACGAACCGCTCCTCGTCGGCCTCGACGATCGCCTCGGCCGCGTACTCGATCTCCGCGGCCGCGTTCCGGGTGAGGCCGTCGAAGGAGACCTCTCGGTAGCGGCCGACGTTGGGCCCGTCCAGCCCGAGCCGGTCGCCGACGGAGACGTCCGCGCCGGCGGCGAGCATCAGCTCGTACAGCGCGAACGAGTCGTCGCCGAGCCCGTACGCCACCGGCGACTTGCGGGACTGCGGGCGGTCGTCGTCGGGACGCCCGTTCGGCAGCACGTCGAGGAGGACGGCGGTCGGTCCGTCCCCGCCGTCGCCGGCGGCGTCTTCGTCCGGCGTCTCCCCGGCGTCCGCGGCGGCGTCGCCGCCCGTTCGGTCGTCCTCCGGCGTCCCGTCGCCGTCGGCGTTGTCCATGTATCGTTTAACGCTCCGAGCGGTGAAAAAACCGCTGCCGGGGCCGCGGCGACGGCGGCCGCCGCCGGGCGGATTCAATAGCGTCGAGTGACACGTAATACCATGGCAGAACCGGAGCCGGCGGCGGTGATGCGACTCGTCGAGGCGTTCCCGGGGGCGACCGCCGGGGCGGGCGGAACGGATCGCGGCGGAGCGAGCGGAGCGGAGGACGCGGCACGGGTCGACGAGTTCCTCGACGGCGCGTACGGCGCGCTGACGCGGGACTGGTACCCCGAGCTCCGCCGCCGAGCCGCGGCGCACGCGGACGGCGACTGCCTCCGCGAGCGCGTGCTCGAACACGTCGAGGCGGTGCCGTCGTTCCGTCTCTCCGACGGGGCGACGCCCCTGACGGAGCGGCGAGAGGCGCTCGTGGAGGCGGCGGCGCTGCGCGACGAGGTCCGCGAGATAGCGGAGTGGTACGGCACGCTCCGGACGCGGCTGGAAGGGGACCGAGCGTCGCTGACGCGCGGCGAGCGGCTGCTCCACGACTTCGGATACGCGCTCGCGCACGTCCTGTTCCTCGGCGCGTCGTCGCCGAGCGCGGTCTTCCGGCGACTCCGGCTGGCGTACCGCTCCGTCGGCGTGCGGATCGACGAGACCGCGTCCGAGGCGGGCATCGAGGAGACGACGTTCACCTGCCCGTACCGGAGCGTCGCCGCCGGGACGTGCGGCGACCGGTGGGTCTGTCACGAGAAGCTGGACCGCGTCGACGACGGGTACGTGTCGTACCTGGCCGAGCGGGGGATCGCCTACCAGCGGCCGCGGGGCTGTACGGACTCGGAGCGGTGTCGCTCGACGGTCGCGCGCGACGGGCCGGCGCGGTGGTGGCCGAAGACCCCGCCGGCGGCCGTCGGCGTCGACTAGTGACCCGGGACCGTGACGGCGACTCCGTGGTGGCCGGCGATCCGGAAACGGATCCGCGTCGACTGCGTCGGATCCGCCGCGGCTACGACGCGTGGGCGCGGGTCTACGACTGGTTCGCGCGAGCTACGGCGTCCGTCGGCGGCGTCCGGGCCGCCTGCGTCCGCGCGCTCGACCTCGCCCCCGGCGACACGGTCGTCGAGTTCGGCTGCGGGCCGGGAGTGAACCTCCCCGCGCTCCGCGACGCGGTGGGGCCGAGCGGGCGCGTCGTCGGCGTCGACATCTCGCCGCGGATGCTCGACCGCGCGGCCGGGCTCGTCGAGCGGCACGACTGGGGGAACGTCTCGCTCGTCGAGGGCGACGCCGAGCGACCGCCCGTCGCGGCCGCCGCCGGCGTCCTCGCGACGTTCGTCACGTCGCTGTTCGCCGATCCGTACCGGGTCGTGAGCCGCTGGTGCGACCTCGCGGACGCCGTCGTCGTCGCGGCGTTTGTCCCGGAGGGGAACGGAGCGGCGAACGCCGCGCTCCGGGCGTTCGTGGCGGTGAACGGTCGCCTCTTCGACGCGCGGGGCGACGACCCGCTCGGCAGGCTCGCGGAGCGCACCGCCGCCGCGCGTCGCGCACTCGACGACGGCGCCGCGGTCCGGGAGCGCGATCAGCGGCTCTTCGGGACGATCGCCGTTGAGACCGGCCGGAACCGGTGACGTACGGGGGCCGACGACGCGGGGCGGGGGCGGCCGCGCGTGCTCACTCGGAGACCGGGACGGAGACGACCGTCGCGTCGGCGTTCCGGATGACGCGCTCGGTCGTGCTCCCGAGCAGGTCGCCGGCCGCCGCGTCGAGGCCGCGTTTGCCCATCACGACGGCGTCCGCGTCGACGGCGTCGGCGTACGCCGCGATCTCGTGGGCCGGGACGCCGGACTCGACCGCGGTCTCGCTGTCGATGCCGGCGTCCGCGACGGCCGTCGCGACCCGGTCGACCGCCGCTTCCAGCTCGTCGCGGCGCTCGGGGTCGTCGTCGAACTTCTCCGGCTTGCCGGACCGGTCGTACATCGGGATCTCTTCGACGACGCCGAGGACGTGTACCGTCCCGTCGGCCGCCGTGACGTCGATCGCGTCGTCGACCGCGTCGAGGGCGGCGACGCCCTCGCCGGTCGGAACGAGGGTGGTCTGGTACATGCGGCTCGACATACGGGCGGAAATCTGAAAAAACGTGGCGACGGACCCCCGCCGGGCCGGAAGAATCTCGCGGTCAGGCGTACTTCGCGACGACGTCGAGGATCTCGTCGAGCTCCTCGCCGTCGAGCGAGTAGCGCTCTTGGGCGAACACCGAGCGGAGCTCCGTGCGGTCCTCCGGGAGCAGGTCGGCGATTTTTACGGCGGTCGGCACGTCGACCTGGTCGAGGTCGGTCAGCTCCTCGACGAGCTCGCGGGACTCGTCGGCGTCGAGGTCCGCGAAGCGGTTGACGTGTTCGATCGCGCGGGCCAGCTCGTAGCGGAGATCGCGGTCCTCGTCGGCCGCGCGCTCGTCTTCGATCTCCACGAGGATCTCCTTCGCCTCGGAGGTGGTGACGTACTCCTCGTCGAGCTTCTCTTTGAAGATCGTCATCTCAGTTCTGCTGCGCCCGCATGTGAGCGGCGGTGACGATGAGCGTCTTCGTCTTGCCGCCGTCCGGAATCTCGACTTTGAACGCCGACCCCTGCTTGCCGATGACGGTGCCCGTCCGGCCGTCGAAGCGCGGGTGGAAGCGCCCCTTGGGGACGCTCGGGTCGATCTTGAGGTGGACCTGCGACCCCTCCTCGAACTCCTGGATCGCTCGCTGCGGCGGGGAGGTGCCGCGGTTGCGGGGCTTGTTCGAGAGCTTGTCGCGAGTCGCCTTCTGCGGCCCATTGGAACTCGGCATGGTCTTGGAACACCTTCCGCTGCCGCCGTTATAAATCGTGCGTTACGGCCCGCGGGGCGTGGAGGTCTCACACGCGCGGATCGGCGGTGCCCCTCACGTTTCGCGTCGTGCGCGGCCGGGACGCACGCGCGCGACTACCCGACGTACCTCCCCCTTCCGAAAGGGCTAATCCCGAGAGTCCCTATCATGTTCGTAATGAGTCATCAGCTGCCGGACGTACAGGCCTCGGCCCCCGACGTCACCGTCGGGCTGTCGCAGGTCGGGGTCACCGGCGTGGAGAAGCTCGTGAAGCTGGCGCGCGGTGACAAGCGACCCATCGTCCTCATGGCGGAGTTCGAGGTGTTCGTCGACCTCCCGAGCGGTCGCAAGGGGATCGACATGTCGCGGAACCTCGCGACGGTCGACGAGATCCTCGAAGACATCACCCGCGAGGAGGCGTACCGCGTCGAGGACGTCTGCGGCGACGCCGCCGAGCGACTCCTCGAGAAACACGACTACACCACCACCGCCGAGGTGTCGATGACGGCGGAGCTCGTCACCCGCGAGAACACGCCCGCCTCCGACATCGAGACGCAGAGTACGGCGACGATCGTCGCCAGCGCCGAGGCGACCGAGGACGGCACGCGCGAGGAGATCGGCGCCGAAGTGACGGGGATGACCGTCTGCCCCTGCTCGCAGGGGATGAGCGAGTCGCGGGCCCGCGACAAGCTCGCCGAACTCGGCATCGACGAGGAGACGACCGAGGAGTTCTTGGACGCCGTCCCGCAGCCGGGCCACTCCCAGCGCGGCCACGCGACCCTGACGATCACGACCGACGGCCACCCCGACGTCGACCTCCGCGACGTGATCGACGTCGCCCGGGACTCGATGAGCGCGCGCATCTACAACATGGCGAAGCGGCCCGACGAGGACCACATGACCTACGAGGCCCACGCCGACGCGAAGTTCGTCGAGGACTGCGTCCGCGCGCTCGCCGAGGGCACCGTCGAGGAGTTCCCGCACCTCTCGGACGACGCCGTGATCCGCATGAAACAGCCGAACGACGAGTCGATCCACCAGCACAACGCCCACGCCGAACGCGAGGTCAGACTAGGCGACCTGCGCGGCGAACTCGGCCGGTAAGCGTCTCGCACCGCGCGCCGCGTCCCGTCTCGGTGTCAGCTCACCCGAACGTCAGCGGCTCCGCCTCCGCCCACCGCGGCTCGAACTGCTCTTTCACGCTCGTCGCGAAGTCGATGTCCTTCACGTCGATCATCGCGAACGGCTCGTCCGCCGACAGGGGGTGTGGCACCTCGATGCACACCTCGATCTCGTCGAACACGTTGAACGTCCCGTCCACGTTCGGCGACGTCCGGACCTCGAACCCGTCCATGTCGGCGAGTTCGGAGGTGTATCGGCTGCCAACGCTCCGCGGGAGCTCGTCGACCGTCGCCGGCGACAGCAGCACCCGGATCTCCACGCCGCGTTCGAGCGCGGACTCCAGCTCGGCGGTGACGCGCTCGCCGATCGTGCCGAGGTCGAAGCCAGTCGCCGGCGCGCCCGCGACCACGACCACCCTGCGCTCCGCGGCGGCGATCCGCTCCAAGAGGAGGTCCGTCGCCTCCTCGGCGCCGACCGCCGCGGTCCAGAACTGGCCGTCGACCGGCTCGCCGGCGTCGAGCTCGGCGGAGAGGTCGTCGACCACCGACTCGTACTGCTCGGCCTGCGTCCGCAGCTCCTGTTTCTTCTCGTCGAGCAGGCGGTCCAGCGCGGCGTCGGGCTCGACCGCGACGTACTTCTTCGGTCGGCTGGCGGCCTGACTGCGGACGAGGCTGTGCTGCTCTAAGCTGTTGAGCACGTCGTATATCCGCCCCATCGGGACCTCGCTGGCCCGAGAGAGGTCCTTCGCCGTCGTCGGACCGGTCCGGAGGAGCGCGCGGTACGCCCGGGCCTCGTACTCTGAGAGCCCTAGGTCGCGGAGAGATGCCATACCCGGGGATGCCGCGGCACCCGTATAAACGCGTCGCCCGTTTACGATCCGGACCGACCGATCGGGCGTCCTCGCCGCCACCGGCGCGACGCGGCGATTTTTCCCCGGCGTATCGGCGCGGCTTACGCTAGGACGTCGCCGACGCGACGCATCAACTCGTCGGGCGTTTCCGCCGGCTCGGAGGTCTCGTCGCCCGCGAGGACGACCGCGGTTCCTTCCGGCACCGTCCGCGGCGCGGGCGCGTCGGCCTCGTGTGCGTTCGGTGCGATCACCTTCTCGTGGTCGGCGACCCGCCACGCGGCGCGGTGGAGGTCGCTCCCGGGTTCGGTCCCGACCGCGATGACGGTCGTGCCGCGCCGGAGCCGGGCGGCGAGGCTCCCGTACGCGGCGACCTGAACGCTCAGGCGCTCGGTCGCGCCGGCGAACGCCTCGGCCGTCTCGCGGGCGACCTCGCGGTAGCGGTCCTCGCCGGTGAGCGCCGCGAGGTCAAGGAGCGCCGTCGCCATCTCGACGTTGGCGTCGAGCGGGCGGAACGACCGGTCGAGCAGTCCCGCCCCCGAGCGCGGCCCGTCGACGAACGACCCCTCGACGTGGAGCCGGTCGATCGCTCGGTCCGCGACCGCGCAGGCCACGTCGGCCCCCTCGCCGCGGACGCCGGCAGCGCGGACGTACGCCCCGACCACGCGGGTGGCGTCCTCCAACAGGTCGGACTCGCCGGCCTCGTCGCTGCCGCGGTAGTGGGTGACCGCGCCGCTGTCGGCGTCGATCAGGTCGCGTTCGAGCCCGTCGAGGATCCGGTCGGCGTACCCGCGGGCGCCCTCGTCGTCGGTGTAGGCGGCGACCGCGAGCAGCGCGTCGGCGGCGAGCGCGTTGCCGCCGGCGAAGACGGTCAGGTCGCGGCGCGGCTCGTCTAAGTCCGCCCTGTCCTCGGCGGGGGCGGCGTAGTAGGCGCGGCCGAGCCCGGGACCGAGGCTGCCGCCGACGCCGTAGCCGGTCCAGAGCTCGTCGGTGAGGAAGTCCACGGCGTCGAGCGCTGGGTCGAGGTACGCCTCGTCGCCGGTGTAGAGGAAGGCGTTCGCGAACGCGCGGGTCACGGCGGCGTTCGTGTCGAGCGGCTTCTCGTAGGCGACGTCCCCCCAGTCGGACGTCCCCGCGTAGCGGAAGAATCCGCCGTCGACGTCGTCGGTGAGGTGGTCGCGGACCGCGTCGAGCGTCCGGAGCGCGCGGTTCCGGTCCCGCTTCAGCGCGAACTCGACGGTCCGCGGGAGCGGGAACTTCGCGTCTGTCCCCCAGCCGGCGTTCTCGGCGTCGTACTTCGCCTCTAGCTGCCCGGCGAGGTGGCTCTCTATCCCGTCGGTCACGTCGCCGCGGGGCGGCAGGTCGGCGTCGAGCGCTCGGGGGACGCGCCCCGCGTCGCGGCCCTTGTCGGTCCACATCTGTCGGACCGATTCGAGGACCTGCCGCATCCCGTCGACGTCGAGGTAGCCCGCGCCGGTCAGCAGTCTCCCCTCGGGCGTGAGGAAGGCGGTCGTCGGGAACCCGCCCATGTTGTAGCGCTCGCGCACCCGCGGGTGGCGATCGACGTCGACGCGGAGGGGGACGAACCCCTCGTTGACGTTGGCAGCGATCCGCGGCTCCGCGTAGGTGATCGCGTCCATCTCGTGACAGCCCTCGCACCAGGTGGCCGACAGCGAGAGCAGCACCGGGCGGTCGCGCTCGTCGGCCTCGGCGAACGCCTCGGGGCCCCAGTCGCGCCACTCGACGCGGGTCTCGTCGCTCATACCCGCAGTCGGCCCGGGACGGGGGTAAGCGCTTCGAGAGCGGAACGGCGCGGCCCGAAAGCGCGCGGGGGCGGCCGGGAGGAGGGCTCGGAGATAGGAGAACGGCCCGGAGGAGGGCGGGAGGGCGCGGCGTCGGTGTCCACGCGACGCCTCGGCGGTCGGCGAGCGGTCGAGTCGGCGGCGGCGGTCTCAGCGCTTGTGGTCGTGACCGAGCGCGAGCGCGAGGGCGTTCGCGAACAGCAGGGCGACGAACAGCTGCCCGGTGCCGCCGTCGAGGCCCGCGTACAGGAGGGCGGGGTACGCGGCCGGGATGGCGATGGCCGCCCAGAAGGCGGCGGCTTTCACGGTGCCGGTCATCAGCCCGGCGAGCCGTTCGCCGGAGGCGATCTGCGTGGGAGCGGGGGTTGACATGGACACCTCTCCGTAGGAAGGGGGACCACATATAGCCCGACGAGGGTTCGACGAATTTCACCACGTTTCTCGGTCGGTTTGGACGTTTTAAAACCCGCTCAGAGATATTTTAACTGTTTATCGGCTCCGCTAATCCTTTGTTTCGAGATCTGTGCCGAACCGAGGGTTTCGGAGCGTCTGGGCCCGCGGAGCAGTCCGACCGCCGCGAGCCGCCGGTAGTCGACCCCGGTCGCGGTCCGGCGCGCGCCGAGCCGAGCGCCTGCCGCGGTACCAATCGCTTTGTCCGTCGGGGAGCGAGGACCGGTATGACCGAGACCGATCACCGCGACCGGCGCGGCGACTCGAACGGCCGGCGCGGCGGCACCGGAAGCGACCGAGAGCGACCCACGGCGCGAACCGACGGCGGTCGCCCGGGCGTGGCGGTGGTGGCCTGCGGCGGCACTATCGCCTCGGAACCGGGCGAGGACGGTGCGGCGCCGGAGAAGACCGGCGACGACCTCGTGGCGGCGGTGCCGGCCGTGAGCGACCACGCGCGGGTGACGGCCAGAGAGGTCTGCTCGCGGCCGGGGTTCGACGTCCGGTGGCGCGACGTGCTCGCGACCGCGGCGGCGGCGCGCGAGGCGGTGGGCGAAGGCCCGGACCGGACGGGCGTGAGCGCGGACGAGGCTGCTGACGGCGTCGTCGTCACCCACGGGACGGACACCCTGGCGGACACCGCGTTCGCGCTGGACCTCCTCACGGACCTCGACGCGCCGGTCGTCGTCATCGGCGCGCAGCGGCGGCTCGACGAGCCCTCCAGCGACGTACCGGCGAACCTCGCGCTCGCGGTTCGGGCGGCCGCGGACAGCCGGTTCTCGCGCGGCGTCCACGTCGCGTTCGACGACGAGCTCCACGCCGCCCGCGACGTCGTGAAGGGCCACAGCAACGCGCTGTCGACGATGACCTCGCCGGGAGCGGGCCCGGTCGCGACGTTCACTCGCGCCGCCTCGCGGCTCCTCCGCACCCCCGAGCGCGGCGTCTCGGTCGATCCCCTCGCAGACGCCGTCGAGGGTGCTGAGGACGTGCCCGAGGTCCCGGTGATCCACTCGGGCACCGGCGTCGGTGCGGGCGCGCTCGAACGCGCGCTCGACGCGGGGGTCGGCGGGATCGTCGTCGAGGGGACCGGTCTCGGGAACGTCACCGGGGCGCTCGGAGAGGCGATCGGCGAAGCGGTCGAGTCCGTGCCGGTCGTCGTGGCCGGGCGCCCGCCCGCCGGGCCGACGGAGCCGGTGTACGGGACCGCCGGCGGCGCCGTCACGCTCGCCGACCACGGCGTCACGTTCGCCGGCGACCTCCCGGCCCCGAAGGCGCGCGTCGCGCTCGCGCTCGGCCTCGCCGCCGACCCCGACGCCGAGGGGATCGAGGCGCTGTTCGCGCCGCCGGCGTAGGCCGGCCGGAACGCGTCCCGCGCTCCCGGACCAGCCGCGGACCGGTTGGTTAGACGCGCGTTTGCGTCTACAGGAGGGACTTACGTATCGACAGCGTACCGCGAGGTATGACTGGTCTCACGCGGCGAGCGGCCCTCCACGGCGTCGCCGTCGGAGGCGTCGCCGCGCTCGCGGGATGTACCGAGGCGGGCGACCCGATCCCGGGCGGAAACGGAACGGACGGCGGCGACCGACGCGACGGCGACGGTAACGCGAGCGACGGCGGGGACGGCGGCGACGGGGTGACGACGGCGGTTCAGCAGGTCGGCGCGGCCCTGTCCGGGCCGGCGTGGAACCGGAACGAGCGACGCGGGTTCTGCGCGCTGATCACCGAGGAGCACGGCGAGGGCGCGGGGCTGTTCGACGACGCGCCCGAACGGGTCCGCGCGTTCGTCGAGGAGACCGACTTCGCGGCGTCGAGGCTCTGCTACGTCGAGTCCGTCGGGCCGGACACCTGTCACGACGAGATCGCGTTCGGCGGGGTCGCGGTCGAGGACGGGACCCTCGTCGCGAACGCGACGGTTCAGGGGCCGGGGGGCGACGATGTCACCTGCGGCGAGGCGATCACCTACTCGGCCGCGCTGCTCCGGGTCACGAGCGATCCCCTCCCCCGGGCGGCGCGGCTCTCGGTCACCGACGGCTGGGGCGAGACCGGGACGGTGCGCGACGCCGACGGAATCCGCGACCCGGAGGGGCTCGCCGGGGAGATCCGACCCGACCACGGGCCGTCGAACGTCCCCGCCTCGTTCGACTGCGACGCGGAGGGGGCCGAGCGTCACCCACAGCTCTACGAGGACGGCGTCAACTGGGGCGGCGCGGGCGAGGTCGGCACCGGCGCCGGCGGCGACGGTCCGCTCGCGCTCCGCGTTGTGATCCCCGACGACGACGCCCCCGGGTCCGATCCGCTCGCGATCGGCCGCGGGACTGCGTTCCGGATCGAACTGACGAACGTCTCCGGTCGCACGGCGTACGTCGGTAGTCGCGGGCAGTACAACCTGGAGATCCTGACTGAGGCGGGCTGGACCGAGCTCCGCGCGACGGAGGGCGACCCCGCCGTCGGCTACGACGACGTGGCGATCGGCGTCCCGCCCGGGGGGACGCTGACGTGGGAGTTCGAGATGAGCGAGTCCGGGCTCGTCGGGGACGGGCCGCAGGCGGACGCGTTCCGGGTCTGTCCGGACCTCGTTCCCGGCCGGTATCGGTTCGTCTTCTTCGGCGCCGACGACCTCGCCGTCGCGTTCGACTACGAGGACTGACGCGGCGGCCCGGCGTCAAACCGCGGCGTCTCAGCCGCGGACCTCGATGAGGAGGTCAGTCTCGGGCGACTCGCCCATCCGGTCCCGCACGCGGTCCCACGAGAGGTCCGTGCGCGCGGTCACCGACTCGGTCGCGACCGCGCCGCAGGCGTTGCCGACCAGGATCGGGACCTGGTAGTCGCGCGGGTCGTGCGAGAACCCGTCGCCGGTGAGCTCCGGCTCGCGCAGCGCGGCCGCGAGGAACCCGGCCGCGAAGGCGTCGCCGGCGCCGGTCGTGTCGACCGGGTCGACGTCGAACCCGGGGTGCGAGACGCTGCCGTGCGGCGTCCGCACCGTCGCGCCCTCGTCGCCGAGCTTGATCGCGACGACGCGGTCCTCCGGCTCCCACGGATCGACGTCCGTGGCCGCCGCGAGCGCGTCGGCCTCCCGGTCGTTCACGAAGAGCACGTCGCTCGCGTGGAGCGCGGCGTCGAACTCGCGGTCCGCGACGCGGCGCCCGGGGTCGAAGCTCCGCGT
>NZ_NEWI01000085.1:0-12911 GCF_002135005.1 Halorubrum sp. SD612
TCGCGGGCGCGGGGTCGCTCGCGTTGGTGGTCGACGCCCCCTTCGCCGCGCTGGTGGCCGCGATGCTCGTCATCGGCGCGGGGACGGGCGTCCACAAGACCGTCTCGGTGCGGCTGATCGCCCGCGTGTACCCCGCTCGCACCGGGCGGATGCTCGGCGCGCACGACACGCTCGGCGCGATGGGCGGGGTCGCCGCGCCCGCGGTCGTCGTCGCCGTCCTCTCGGCGCCGCCCGCGCTCGCGGCCGTCCTCGCGCGCCTGCCCGGCGCCGACTGGCGCGCCCCCTTCCTGCTCACCGGGACGCTCGCCGTCGCGCTCGCGGCCGTCGCCGCGGTCCGGCTCGCCGGATCCCCGGCGGCGACGGGGGCGGCGGACGAGGGCGACGACGGCGGCGATCCGGGGGCGCGCGACTACCTCCGGCTGTTCGGGGACGCCCGGTTCGCGGCGTTCGTCCTCGTGACGGTCGGCTTCTCGTTCGCCTACAACGGCCTCGTCGCGTTCCTGCCGCTGTACCTCTCCGAGGCGGTCGAGCTCGCGAGCCCGACGGCGAGCCTGCTGTACTCGCTCGTGTTCGCGATGACGCTCGTCCAGCTCGTCACCGGCGATCTCTCTGACCGCGTCGGCCGCTTCCCCGTGATGGTCGCCACGCTCGGGCTGGCGGCCGCGACGCTCGTCGCCCTCGTCTCGCTCCCCGCGCTCGGCGGCAGCGCGCTCGCGGCCGGCGCGGTCGTCGCCGCCTTCGGCCTCGGGTCGCACGGCTTCCGCCCGGTCCGGGGCGCCTACCTGATGGAGCTGCTCCCCGAGCGGCTCGCCGGCGGCGGCCTCGGCGTGGTCCGGACGCTGCTCATGGGGGCCGGCGCGCTCGCGCCGAGCGCGGTCGGCGTCGTGGCCGACGCCGCCGGGTTCCGCCCGGCGTTCGCGCTGCTGGCCGTGTCGATGGGGGTCGCGGCGGCCGTCGCAGCCGGGCTCTGGCTGACCGAGTCGAGGGAGTGACGGCCGCTCACGCCTCGCCGTCGGTCTCGCGCAGGATGAACGGGCCGACTGAGAGGGTGCGCTTCGTCACCGTCGCGATCCGGAGGATGTAGGCTAAAAGCAGCGCGAACGGGACGAGCGAGACGGCGGCTGCGAGCGCCACCCAGAACGCGACGGCCTCGACGCCGAGGATAGACCCGGCGTAGCGCTCGGCGTCGAAGAAGGCGACCATCGCCGCCGCCGTCAGCAGCGCCGGGACGGCGGACACGAGTATCCGCCGCGAGAGGTCGATCAGCTCCCACTGGAAGTACAGCGTCTTGAAGTGTTCGCGGGCGGGGCCGAACAGCCGCAGCGTCTCGATCAGGTCGTCGAGCGCCGCCGCCGCGGTCTCGTTCAGCGCCTCGCCGTGGCGCTCGCGGAGCCGCCGGGCCGCGAACAGCTTCCACGAGTAGTTGAAGTCGAGGACCGCCGATATCACCTCGAACGCGCCGAACTGAGCCCCGTCGAGTCCGTCCGTCGTCCGGGCAGCGTTCTCCGCGACGGCGTCGGTCAGGTCGTCGGTCGCCCGGGCCAACTCCGCGTCGGTCGTCCCGGAGACGGCTTCGCGGAGGGCGGTCGCGCGGTCGCTCGCCGTCCGGACGAGCGCGCCGAGGAACGCCGCCGGCTCGGCAGGGCTGACCGGCTCGCCGAGGACGGCCGCCGCGTCGTCCCGGAACGCCATCGCGCCGTCCATGCGCTCGCGCTGGTCGCCGACGGCGCCGAGCTCCTGTGAGAGCACGAGCTGGTTCAGCGTGAGCACGAGCGTGACGCCGGTGATCGTGGCCGTGAGGAGCCCTTGGAACAGCGTGTCGACGGAGTCGCCGCGGCGGAGGGTCTCGGCGGCGCCGGGCAGGACGGCCCCGGCCGCCACCAGTCCGAGGAAGACGAGCGAGAGGATGACGGCCGTGACGAGCCGTCGGTCGGCGTCGAGCAGGAGCCACAGCGCGACGCGGCTCCTATCGGCGCGCTCGCGGACGCTGTCGTCCGGCGCGTCGTCCGTCTCGGCCATGTCTCGGAGTCCCGGGCCGGGGCGAAAAAGCCTCCGGGGTCGCCTCCGAACGCCGCCCCGGCGCGCACCCACCTCAGTCGAGCGTTCCGGGATCGAACGCCGCCGGGTCGAACTCGTGCTCGCGGAGTCGGTCGGGATCGACCGCGCGCAGCACGGACTCGTCCGTCGCTTCGAGGACGACCGGCGGGGCGACGCCCGCCTCGGCGGCCTCCAGCCACCGGCCGACGCAGAGGCACCAGCGGTCGCCCGGCTCCAGCCCGGGGAACTCGAACTCGGGGCGGGGGGTGATCAGGTCGTTGCCGCGGTCGCGGCTGTACCGAAGGAACTCGGCCGTGACGACCGCACAGAGCGTGTGCTCGCCGGCGTCGCCGTCCACGTCGCGACAGTGTCCGTCCCGCAGGTAGCCGGTCGTCGGGTCGCGGCCGCAGGGGGCCAGTTCGCCCCCGAGGACGTTTCGGTCCGCCGTGCCGTCGACGCCGCCGTGGTCGCTCGACATACTACCGGGTTCGGTCTCGGTCGGAATAAGCGACCGGTCGACGTGGCCCGCGGACGGCGCCGATCGCGGGCGTTCGCCCGGCGGTATAAGTGCCGTCCCGCCGAACGGTCGCGTGATGAGCCGGAACGACGAGGTCGCGACGCGGTTGGAGGAGTTCGCCGACCTCCTCGAGGCGACGGGCGTCGAGTACAAACCGACCGCCTACCGACGGGCGGCCGAGAACGTCCGCGACCACCCGGCGCCGATCGAGGGGCTCGCGGCCGACGGCGAGGACGCGGTCGCCGAGATCGACCGCGTCGGCGACGCCATCGCCGCGAAGATCGTCGAGTACGTCGAGACCGGCGAGATCGGAGAATTAACCGAGCTCCGCGAGGAGCTGCCCGTCGACATGGCCGGGCTGACCGCGGTGGAGGGCGTCGGGCCGAAGACGGTCGGCTCGCTGTACGACGCGCTCGGGATCAGCGACCTCGACGAGCTGGAGACCGCCGCCGAGGCGGAGGAGATCCGGGAGGTCTCCGGCTTCGGGGCCAAGACGGAGGAGAACATCCTCGACAACATTCCGTTCGCGCGCGAGGCCCGCGAGCGGACCCGCCTCGGCGACGCCCGGCCGGTCGCGGACGACGCGCTCGCGTACCTCGCCGACCGCGACGCCGTCGAGTCGGTCGAGGTGTGCGGCTCGATCCGGCGGTGGAAGCCGACGATCGGGGACATCGACCTGCTCGTCGCCAGCGAGGAGCGCGATCCAATCGTCGAGGCGTTCACCGACTGGGAGGCCGCGGACGCGACGATCGAGGCGGGCACCGGGAAGGCGAGCGTGCGCGCGGACGGCACCCGCGTCGACCTCCGGATCGTCGACCCCGACGAGTTCGGCGCCGCGCTCCAGTACTTCACCGGGTCGCGGGCGCACAACGTCGCCGTCCGTAACCGCGCGATCGACCGCGGGCGCAAACTGAACGAGTACGGGCTCTTCGACGTGAGCGACGCGGAGGGCGAGGCGGCCGACGACGACGCGGAAGGCGAGGCGGCCAACGGAGCCGCCGCGGACGGCGCGGAGGCCGACGCGACGCGTGCCGGCGAGCGCATCGGGGGGGAGAGCGAGGACGAGGTCTACCGCGCGCTCGACATGGACCCGGTCCCGCCGGAGCTCCGGGAGGACCGCGGCGAGGTCGAGGCCGCCGCCGAGGGTCGCCTGCCGCCGCTCGTCGGGCCGGACGAGCTCCGCGGCGACCTCCACACCCACACCGACTGGTCCGACGGCGGTTTCCCGATCGCCGAGATGGCCGCGGCGGCCGAAGAACGCGGCTACGACTACCACGTCGTCACCGACCACGCGACCGGACCGGGAATGGTGGGCGGCGTCGGGCTCGACGAGTCCGACATCGAGGCGCAGGCCGCGGCGGTCGCCGAGGCGGCCGACGAAGTCGATATCCCGCTCCTCCACGGGATCGAGGCGAACATCGACGCCGGCGGCGACCTCTCAACCGACGACGAGACGCTCGCCGCCCTCGACTTGGTCGTCGCGTCGCCGCACGCCGCGCTCGGGCAGGACGCCGAGGCGGCCACCGAGCGACTGGTCCGGGCGGTCGAGCACCCTCACGTCGACGTGCTCGGCCACCCGACCGGCCGGTTGATCAACGAGCGACCGGGGCTCGACCCGGACGTGGAGGCGGTCGCAGAGGCGGCGTCCGCGTCGGACACCGCCATCGAGGTGAACGCGAACCCCGCTCGGCTCGACGCCGACGGCGAGTTCGTCCGGGCCGCGGTCGAGGCGGGCGCGACGATCGCCGTCAACACCGACGCGCACGCCCCGCGCGAACTCGACAACGCGCGGTACGGCGTCCACACCGCGCGGCGGGGGTGGGCGCGGGCCGCCGACGTGCTCAACGCGCGCTCGCTCGACGGGCTCCGGTCGTTCCTGCTGTAGATGACGGACCGGGACGGGAGCGCCCCCTCGGCCGCCGACCGCCCGCCGGTCCTGCTCGACGTGATGTGCGGGAAGCTCGCCACCTACCTCCGGCTCTGCGGGTACGACGCCGCCTACGCGCTCGACCGGGGGATCGAGGCCGACGACCGGCTCCGCGAGGTCGCGGCCGCCGAGGACCGCGTCCTCCTCACTCGGGACCGCGACCTCGCGGACCGCGCCCCCCGCGGCGACCCCGCCGTCGACGCCGTCCTCCTCGCCGAGCGCGACGTGCTCGACCAGCTCCGGGAACTCGCCGCCGCCGGTCTCCGCGTCGAACTCGCCGACGAGCCGACGCGGTGCGGCTCGTGTAACGGGCCCGTCGAGCGCGTCGACTCGCTCGAAGTCGGCGACCCGTCGGCCGACCGTCCGGAGTACGTCCCGGACGACGTAGGGTCGGAGCGCCCGGGGTGGCGCTGCACCGAGTGCGGCCAGTGGTTCTGGAAAGGGGGGCACTGGGACGACGTGGCGGCGCGGCTCGACGAGATCTGACCGCCCCGCCGAGCGTAACCGGTTTGCCCGCCCGACGCGTAGTCGTCGCCAATGGAACGCGAAGGGGCCGTCGACCGTCTGGAGTCGCTCGTCGACCGCGTCGCGGGCGAACCGATGCCGGTGCCCGTCCGCGAGGTGTGGGCGTTCGGCGACGTGGCGCTCGGACTCGACCCGGTCGACCGGCTCGACGTCTATCTCACCAAGGACGTGATCATGGGCGGCGACGGCGACGCGGCCGCGGCGTTCGAGGCCGAGTACGGCGTGAAGGGCGTCGGCACCACCGTCGACGCCGAGTGGGCCGAGGCGCACCCGGACCGCGTGCGGACGAGCGACAACGGGTACGCCGCACCCGAGAAGTGCCTCGCGGCCGAACTCCTTGACGACGACGAGCCGATCCACTTGGAGGTATGTAACGCGGGCTTCGAGGACAACGTCCGGCAGCGCCTGAAGGGCGCGCTCGCCCGGGACGCCTACGAAGAGGTGCTCGACCCCCGCGGGGTCTGCCTGTGGGTCGACGGCGAGCGCGACGACGAGGCCTTCGACCGCCTCCGCGAGGCCTCGCTCGCGATGCCGACGCTACCCGCCGCGCTCGGGATGCTCGGCGCCGACGAGGAGGCCGCGACCGAGGCCGCGGACGTGTTGAAACGACAGCGCACAGAGCAGGAGGGCGCCTCGGTTCGCGGCGACATGGTGTAAGGCGGACGCACCGCGACGCTATTTATAAATCGAACCCGGTGCGGTGGCGCGCGCCTCCGAGCGGTCGCCCTCGGCGGCCGCGAGACAGCACGCGCGAGGGAGTCGGCCGGCCGGAGCGAAGCGGAGGCCGGCCGACGAGGCTGGGGAGGCGTGAGGCGCGGTGCGGGGCGGGACTCAAAGTGGCAGTCGCGAGGGCGAAGCACGGCGCAGTACGCACCGCAGCGAGTAACGCGAGCGAGGAGCGCGACGAGCCGCGCGAGCGAGGAGCGCAACGAGCCGCGCGAGCCCTCGCGGCTGGGGCTTTGGAGGAGTTCGCCGCCGATCTACAACCAGTCATTTATACCCGGACGGCTGGGGCTTTGGCGGTGTCGGCCGCCGATCTGCTACCATTCATTTATTTATCAACTCAGCTTTGAACGTTGTCGTGTTGACACTATTTGGCCCGAAATCGGAGGAAAAGACGTTCTACGAGGAGTCTACGGTATCGGCCGAACTGGAGAGTGATTCACAGAGGATAATGAAGGCAGCGTTCACGGCGTTTGAACCTCTAGTGGAGAGTGGAGCGTCTGCGGCTGAACTCCCTTTTCCATGCTCACACCGTCTCAGCCGCCATTTTCGGTCCATTAAGTGTTAGATACTCAACGTTCAAAGCTGAGTTATCAAATTCGGAATCAGCTTCTCTGGCTTATAAATAACCGCCCGTCGGCGTCGGTTCTGGTTTCCTCTTTCTCTCAGCTCACTCGTCCGACCGTCACGTCGAACGGGACGTACTCGACGCGTTCGTACTCCGCGGCGCCGATGGCGTCGACGACCTCGCGGCCCATCTCGCGCCAGCGCCCGCGGAGGTCGTCGTACGCGCGCTCGGAGGTCGCGGCCACCAACTCGTCGCGGTGGTCGGCCAGCCCCGCGCCGGAGGCCTTCCGCGCCGCCGACCGCAGCGCGGCCTCGGCGTACGGCGGCTCGGTCCGCTTCTCGTGGACGTAGCGCCGAGTGCGCACGTCGACGAGTCCCGCCGCGTCGAACGCCTCGCGGACCCGGTCGCCGAGCGCCACGTCGGTGTCCACCCCGTCGACGTACGCCTCGCGGGCCTCGCGCTCCAGTCGCTCCTCGGCGTCGACCGTCGAGGCCACCCGCACGTCGGCGTTGTCCGGCTCGACCGCGGCGACGAGGTCCCCGGAGACGCGGGCGAGCTCTCGGACCGCGGCGGTCGGGTCCGGGAGGTTGATCAGCAGGGCCTGACAGGCGGCCAGGTCGACCGCGTCGTCATCGACCGGGAGCCGCGTGGCGTCGCCCGCGAGGTAGCCAGTCCGGCCGTCGCTCTCCTCGCGGGCGACCGAGAGGAGCTCTCGGTCCGCGTCGACGCCGAGTACGTCCGCGTCCGTCTCCGCGGCCAGCACGCGGGTCAGCTCTCCGGTACCGCAGCCGACATCGAGGACGCGCTCGCGGCTCGATAGCTCCAAGTCGGCGAGCGCGTCGCGGCCGTCCTCCCACATCCCGCGGCGGGTGTGTTCGAGGTACTCGGCGGAGAAGCGTCGCACGCCCCCGCTTCGGCGCGGGCGAAAATAAACGTCCGGAGATCGACCGCCGCTCGATTCCCGGTCGGGCCGTCACGCCTCGTCGGCGTCCCCCTCGCCGCCGTCCGTCTCCCCTCCGCTGCCGTGACCGCCGAATCCCAGCATGTCGGCGGCGAGGACGGCGGTCACCCCGGCGCAGTAGCCGACAAACGCGCTGCTCAGCCCGATCGCGGCGAAGCTCACCGTCACGTCGCCGAGCGCCGGGTTCCCGCCGTTGACGCCGGGGACACCGACCACCGTCCCGACGAGGACGAACCCCCCGAGGACGACCGCCGGCACGACGCCGACGGTCAGACAGGCCGGCCCCCCGCAGCGCGCGTACGCCCCGGCGGCGGCCAGCGGCCCGGGCGCGTAGAACACTAACGACGGGAGGAGCCGGTCGGTCAGCGCGGCCGCCGTCGTCGCGCCGACCGACTCGGCGACGAAGGCGGCGACGAGCACGAGGGCCACGACCCCGGCGAATCCGACCACCAGTCCGACCGCGCGGCCGCGGCGACGGCCGACCAGCAGCGCTCTCGTGGTGGACATGCCCGCGGATCGCCCGCGAGATAACTTAAAACTGCGTCGGACGGACGGCGTCCGCGGAGACGGCGGCGTCTCGGTCGCGGTGCCTCAGTCGCGCCGGAGTTCGCGCACTCGGTCGATGTTCCACGCGAAGCTCTTTCCGTCCTCGGTCGGCGTCTCCAGCGCGAGCGGCACGTCCGCCAGGTCGGGGTGGTTGAGGAACCGCTCCATCCCCGCCTCGCCGATGTGCCCCTCGCCGATGTGGGCGTGTTCGTCCTTGTTGGTGCCGCACTCGTGTTTCGAGTCGTTGAGGTGGACGTACTCCAAGTGTTCTAACCCGACCACGTCGTCGAACTCGCCGATCGTCTGGTCGACCGCCTCGGGCGTCGAGAGGTCGTAGCCCGCCGCGAACGCGTGTGCGGTGTCGACGCAGACATCGATGTCGGTCTCGGTGCGGTCGATGACCCCCGCGAGGTGCTCGAACTCGCCGCCGAGTTTCGTTCCCGCGCCCGCGTCGCTCTCGATCAGGATCGTCACGCCGTCGGGCACGTCGAGGTCGTCTATCACCGACGCGGCGTTATCGAGGCCGCCCTCGACGCCGGCCCCCGTGTGCGCGCCGAGGTGGACGTTCACGTACGGGATGCCCAGCTTGTCGGCCGCGTCGACCTCTTTTTGCATCGAGTCGAGCGACTTCTCACGGAGCCCCTCCTTCGGCGTACAGAGGTTCACGAGGTAGGAGGTATGGATCACCCACGGCCCCTCCAAGTCGCGTTCGGTCCCCTCGCGGAACCGTTCGGCCTCCTCGTCGCCGATGTCCGGGTCCTGCCACACCTGCGGCGAGTGGGTGAAGATCTGTCCACAGTTGCCGCCGACCTCGACCTGGTTCGCCACGGCGTTGTCCACGCCGCCGGCGATGGAGACGTGCGCGCCGACCTTGAGACTCATACCGATCACACGGGGGCTGTCGAAAAAGCCCCTTCGGAACCGGGCGGTCCGCGGTCGTTCGCGCTCGTCCCCGCCGTCACCCGCCGCCGCTCCCCGATTTCCACGTCTTACCGCCGCTCCCCGCTTTCCGCATCTTACGCGCCGCCCCCCGGTCGCGTCCGGGCCCATTCCTCGTTCCGGTACTTCTCCGCGGCGATTTCCTCGGCCCGCTCCAGTTCGTCGCCGGTCCACGACCCGTCCGCGTCGACCGTCGCTCCCGGAGTCGCGTCCGCCCAGTCGGCCAGCGCCGCCTCGACGGTCGCCACCGCGGCCGCGCGGTCGACATCGACCAGTTTGTCCATCCCGACGACCCGGTCTCGGAACGCCTCGGGAGTCACCGACGGATCGGCGAAGACGCCGAGGTGCCGCGGCGCGTCGACCGAGAAGGTCAACGACCCGTGCTGGATCACCGCCTCCCGCTTGCGGTACTGCGCGTTGCCGGCGATCTTGCGGAGCTCGTCGCCCTCCGGTCCCGGGGCCACCACGTCGTGTGCCGGGTGGAGCTCGCGGAGGTAGCAGGCGGGGTGATACAGTTCCGGCATCGACTCGTCGACGTAGTCCGCGTCGACGCCGAGCCGGTCGAAGGCGTCGAGGACCGGCTCGCAAAGAAGGTGGTAGCAGTCGAGCAGTTCGCCCGGCACCGTCTCCGCGGGGACCGCGATAGAGTAGGCGACATCACCCGTTTCGTCGTGGTAGATGCCGCCGCCGCCGGTCTGCCGGCGCGTTGCGTCGATCCCCTCGCGCTCGCAGAATCTCCAGTCGACCGTCTCCGGGTCTTGGTGGCGGCCGAGGGTGAGACAGCTCGGCTCCCAGCGGTAGGTGCGGAGCGTGGCGGGGCCGCCGGCCGCGGCGGTCTCGGCGGCAACCTCGTCTAACGCCATCTGCATTGGGCCGGGGCGGGTCTCCTCGCGGATCAGCCGCCAGTCGACGGCGGGCGCGGTCATGTCGACACCGTCGGCCGCCGCTCCGAAAGCGGTTGCGCTCGGCCCAGCGGTCGGCCCGAACGAAATTCGATATCGCGATATACGCTATACCAGTGGATGTCGTCGAACGCGCGCCCCTTTTACGAATCGCCGGAGTAGGGGCGCGTATGGTGCGAAACGTCGCCGGCGACATGGCCGACCTCGACCCCGAGGACTTCTACCTCCTCTCGGGCGTCGAGCAGGGGATGCGCTTCTCGGAGTGGGTCCGTCGCGACAAGCTCCCGGACTACGCCGACCTGACGCGCGAGGAGGTCGACTACCGCATCGACCGCTGCCTCGACCGCGAGCTGATCGAGCGGAAGACGATCCAGTACGAGGGGTACCAGCTCACCTTCGAGGGGTACGACGCCCTGGCGCTCCGGACGTTCGCGGAGCGGGAGACGATAGACGGCGTGGGGTCGCCGCTCGGGCTCGGCAAGGAGGGCGACGTGTACGAGGCGCAGTCGTTCCGGCCGCTCGCCCTGAAGTACCACCGCGAGGGGTACACCAACTTCCGCGAGGTGAACCGCGAGCGCGAGTACACCGCCGACCGGGACCACGTCTCGTGGCTGTACACCGCGCGCAAGGCGGCCGAGCGGGAGTACGAGGCGATGGAGTCGCTGTATCCGGACGTCTCCGTCCCCCGGCCGGTCGACCACAACCGACACGCCATCGTGATGGAGAAGTTCGCGGGCGTCGAACTTTCGCGCGCGAAGCTCGACCCCGAGCAGGCGGTCGGCGTCCTCGATCTGATCTGCCGCGAACTCGCGACCGCCCACGAACTCGGCTGGATCCACGCCGACGCCTCCGAGCACAACGTCGCGGTCGCCGAGAGCGGGATCACCATCTTCGACTGGCCGCAGGCGGTGCCCGTCGACCACGAGAACGCGCGGGAGTTCCTCGAACGCGACGTGGAGAACCTCGTCCGGTACTTCGGTCGGAAGTACCCGCACGAGGTGCCGCGAGAGGCCGACATCGAGGGCATCGCCGCCGCTATCGCCGACGGCTCGTTCGAGAGCGTGCGGTCGTTCGGCGCCGAATAAAGCGGATAGCGCGATACGAAATCCGGCTTGGCCGCGGTTCGTCCCGCTCGGCTGCCGTTCGTCACGTCCGCACCGGTCCGCGGGGTCTCGCCGACCGTCTGGCGAGGTTTTAGGCATGCCTAAGATTCGAAAACGCTTTAATCCTTTAGGGTGGCCTAAATCGTATACAACCAGACGCGGACCGACTCACCGGCACGCGACGCGACGCGATCAGGTACTGCGGCGCCGTCGCCGGCGCGGGGCTCCTCGCCGGGTGTAGCGGGAGGGAGACGACGCCGAGCGGGTCCGAGAATGAGGCCGGTTCCGCGGACGGAGGCTCCGGCGGCGACTCGCCGGACACGTACACGGCCGCGATGGCCCCGGTGGGCGAGGTCGAGTTCGACGCGGTCCCCGAGAGCGTGTCGGTGTACAGCCTGCTGTACGCCGACCTCGCCGTGGCGCTCGGCCACGGCGGGGCGGTGAACTCTCTCGGGTTCGACGCCGACGCGGGCGGGAACACGCTCGACGCCTACTACGCGAACCTCGACGGCGTCTCCTTCGATCGCGAGGGGATCACGCAGCTCAACTCCGGTTCGGGCGGGGGCATCTCGGTCGACCGCGAGCTCCTCTACGAGCTCGACTCCGACCTCCACCTGGCCGACCCGGCGCTGTTCGCCTCCTTCGACGGCTGGGACGAGGAGGACGTGGCCGAGGTCCGGGAGCGCGTCGGGCCGTGGTTCGGAAACAGCTACAGCCGCCGGCACGCCGCGCCGCCCGAGGCGTACTGCGACCGGTACGAGTACTACACCCTCCCCGAGATCGGCGAGCGGATCGCCGCCGCGTTCCGAGAGTCGGAACGCTTCGCCGCGCTCGACGCGGTCCGCGAGGACCTGATCGAGACGATCCGGAGCGACCTCCCCCCGGCTGAGGAGCGGCCGACCGTCGCGACGCTCATCTACATGGACGGGACATACTACCCCTCGCGGACCGACGAGACGGGGTTCGCGAACGCGCACGTGCGTCCGTTCGACGTGCCCGACGCGTTCGCCGGCGACGACGTCACCTACGAGACGGCATACGACCACGAGCGACTGCTGGAGGTCGACCCCGACGTCGTCCTCCACCAGTACGGGATCGCCTCTTACTACGACGTGGGCGCTGTCCGCGAGGAGCTGTCGGACCACCCGGTCGCCGGCGACCTCTCCGCGATAGCGAACGACCGCTTCTACCCCTCCGGCGATCCGGTTCAGGGCCCGATCATGAACCTGTTCCAGCTGGAGATGACCGCGAAACAGCTGTTCCCGGAGCGGTTCGGTGAGTGGCCGACGTACGAACACGGCGACGACTACCCGGAGATCCCCGCCGACGAACAGCTGTTCGACCGCGGCGAGGTCGCCTCGATCGTCGCCGGAGGGGGCGAATGAGCGGTCCCGCCGAGCCCGAGGCCGCCGACCGCGACGTCGTCGTGGTCGGCTGCGGGCCGGCCGGCTGCGCCGCCGCGGTGTTCGCCGCGCGCGACGGCCTCGACGTGACCGTCTTCGACCGCGGCCGGTCGTCGCTCGCGCGGTGCGCGCACCTCAAGAACTACCCCGGCTTCCCGGCCGGCGTCGACGTCGGAACCCTCTCCGACCTCATGCGCGAGCAGGCCGAGCGGGCGGGCTGTGCGGTCGTCGACGACCTCGTCGAGACCGTCGAGCGGGCGACCGACGGCGGCGGGCCCGGAGAGCGCCCCGAGGGCGACGCGCCTCGGTTCGTCGTGACCCCGCAGGAGGGCGACCCGGTCACCGCCCGCCGGGTGGTCGCGGCGACGCGCTATGACGGCGAGTACCTCCGCGGGCTCGACGAGGACGGCGCGATGTTCGAGGCACGCGATCGCGACGGCGAGACGCGCGAGGACTTCGACCGGGAGTACGCGGACCGAGACGGGAAGACGCCGGTCGAGGGGCTGTACGTCGCGTCTCCGTCGGACGCGGACCGGCAGGCGGTCACGGCCGCGGGCCGGGGCGCGCGGGTCGGCAAGCGGGTGGTCGCCGACGCCCGGATCGACGACGGCTGGTGGCCGACGGCGGCCGAGGGCGTCGACTGGGTCCGCCGCGAGGCCGAGCGCGAGGGCGAGTGGACCGACCGGGAGCGCTGGGTCGAGTGGTTCGACGAGACCCACGCCGACGGCCCGGTCGACCCCGACTCCGAGCGGTTCGCGCG
>NZ_NEWI01000086.1:0-12793 GCF_002135005.1 Halorubrum sp. SD612
TCTTGATGTCGACGAGCCCCTTCCCGTTCCGCGACTGCGGGCGGTACTCGTCGAGGTCGGAGCGCTTCCCGTAGCCGTTCTCGGTGACGGTGAGCACCCAGTTGTGGTACTCGTCGTCGATGGCGGCGACGCCCGCGACGGCGTCGCCCTCGCGGAGGTCGATGCCGATCACGCCGCGGGCCGTCCGACCCATGGCGCGCGCCTCGGACTCCTCGAACCGGATCGCCATCCCGTCCCGGCTGCCGATGACGATGTCCGTGTCGCCGTCGGTCACCTCGACGTCGACGAGTTCGTCGCCGTCCTCCAGCCGGATCGCCCGGATCCCGGTCGAGCGGATGTTCCCGAACTCGTCGACCGCGGTCCGCTTGATGTAGCCGCCGCGGGTGACCATCGTGAGGTACTCGTCGTCGTCCAAGTCCTCGGTGTTGACGACCGACTCGATCTCCTCGCCGTCGTCGAGGTCGAGGAGGTTGACCGCGGACTTCCCGCGCGCCGTGCGAGACATCTCCGGGATCTCGTAGGTCTTCAGCTCGTAGATCTGACCGTGGTTCGTGAACACGAGGAGGTAGTCGTGGGAGTTGGCCGCGAACACCGAGGAGACGCGGTCCCCCTCTTTGAGCCCCGTGCCGATGATCCCCTTGCCGCCGCGGTTCTGCGCGCGGAACGTGTCGAGCGACATCCGCTTGATGTAGTCGTCCTCGCTCATCACGACGACGCACTCCTCCTCCGGGATGAGGTCCTCGTGGGTCACGTCGCCCGCGTCCTCGATGAAGCTCGTCCGGCGCTCGTCGTCGTACTCGGCTTTGATCTCCTGAAGCTCGTCGACGATCACCTGATCGAGCTCGGCGGGGTCGGCGAGGATCGTCTCCAGCCGCTCGATACGCGCCTTCACCTCCTCGTACTCCGACTCGATCTCCGCCGTCTCCATCGACGTGAGCGAGCCGAGCTGCATCCGGACGATGTGGGCCGCCTGCGCCTCGGTGAAGTCGAACGCCGACTCCAGCGCAGCCTTCGCGGCATCGCGGTCGTCGGAGTCCTGGATCGTCTCGACGACGCTGTCGACGTTGTCGAGGGCCTTCAGCCGCCCTTCGAGGATGTGTGCGCGGTCCTCGCGCTCGGCGAGCTCGTGTTCGGAGCGCCGGCGCACCACCTCGCGGCGGTGGTCGACGTAGTGTTCGAGTGTCTGCTTGAGGTCCAGCACCTGCGGCGAGCCGTCGACCAGAGCGAGGTTGATGACGCCGAACGTGCGTTCGAGGTGGCTCTCCAGCAGCTGGTTCTTGACGACTTCCGCCATCGCGTCGCGCTTGAGCTCGACGACGATCCGGATCCCGTCGCGGTCCGACTCGTCGCGCAGGTCGCGGATCCCTTCGATCGCGCCCTCGTTGACGTCCTCGGCGATGCGCTCGACGAGCCGCGACTTGTTCTGCTGGAAGGGGAGCTCGCTGATGACGATCCGTCCCTCCTCCTCGTGGACCTCGAACTCCGCGCGGACGCGGATCCGTCCGCGCCCCGTCTTGTACGCCTTGTGGACCGCGTTCCGCCCGACGATGTTCGCGCCGGTCGGGAAGTCCGGCCCATTGACGTGTTCCATCAGATCCTCGACGGTCGCGTCGGGGGTCTCTATCAGCTCGACGGTGGCGTCGATCACCTCGCCGAGGTTGTGGGGCGGGATGTTCGTCGACATTCCGACGGCGATACCCGACGAGCCGTTGACGAGCAGGTTCGGGAACGCCGCGGGCAGCACCTCCGGCTCCTCGAGGCGGTCGTCGTAGTTCGCCTGGAAGTCGACGGTGTCGCGCTCGATGTCCGCCATGAGCTCCTCGGCGATGGGGGCCATCCGGGCCTCCGTGTACCGCATCGCGGCCGGCGGGTCGCCGTCGACGGAGCCGAAGTTCCCCTGCCCGTCGACCAAGGGGTAGCGCATCGAGAAGTCCTGCGCCATCCGGGCGAGGGTGTCGTAGATGGCGCTGTCGCCGTGCGGGTGGTAATCGCCCATCGTCTCGCCGACGACGGAGGAGGACTTGCGGTGCGCGGAGTTGCTCGTTACGCCCGCCTCGTTCATCGCGAAGAGGATCCGGCGGTGGACGGGTTTGAGCCCGTCGCGCACGTCGGGGAGCGCCCGCCCCGCGATGACCGACATCGCGTAGTCGATGTACGACTGCTCCATCTCGTCTTCGATGCGCGCGTTCGTCACCTGCGCCGCGCGCACGTCGCCGGGGTCGACGTCGGGGCTCTCGGAGCTCATATGTCCACCCACTCCGCCTCGGTCGCGTGCTGCTTGATGAACTCCTTGCGCGGCTCCACGGCGTCGCCCATCAGCACGTTGAACATCCTGTCGGCGGCGGCCGCGTCGTCGACGTTAATCCGCTTGAGCCGGCGGTTCTCGGGGTCCATCGTGGTGTCCCACAGCTGGTCGGGGTTCATCTCGCCGAGGCCCTTGAACCGCTGGACCTGCGTGGGGTTGCCGTCGCACTCCTCCTCGACGATCCGGTCGCGCTCCTCCTCGGTCATGGCGTCGTACGTCTCGCCGCGGTAGCGGACGCGGTACAGCGGCGGCTGGGCCGCGTACACGTATCCGGCCTCCAGGAGCGGCTTCATGTGGCGGTAGAGGAGGGTCAGGAGGAGGGTCCTGATGTGGGCGCCGTCGACGTCGGCGTCCGTCATCAGGATGATCTTGTTGTACCGGACGTCGTCGATGTCGAACTCCTCGCCGATCCCCGCGCCGATCGCGGTGATCAGCGCGCGGATCTCGTCGTTTTCGAGGATGCGGTCGAGGCGATGTTTCTCGACGTTGAGGATCTTCCCCTTCAGCGGGAGGATCGCCTGGTTCTCGCGGTTCCGGCCCTGTTTCGCGGAGCCGCCCGCCGAGTCGCCCTCGACCACGAACAGCTCCGCCTCGGTCGGGTCGCGGGTCTGACAGTCGGCCAGCTTGCCGGGCAGCGCCGTCGACTCCAGCGCGGACTTCCGACGCGTGAGCTCTTCGGCCTTCTTCGCGGCCTTCCGGGCGCGAGCCGCCTCGGCGGCCTTGTGGACGACCTTCTCGGCGGTGTCCGGGTTCTCCTCGAAGAACGTGCCGAGCTTCTCGTGGGTCGCGGACTCGACGACGCCGCGGACCTCGCTGTTGCCGAGCTTCGTCTTCGTCTGCCCCTCGAACTGCGGGTCGGGGTGTTTCACCGAGACGACCGCCGTGAGCCCCTCGCGCACGTCCTCGCCCTTGAGGTTGGCGTCGAGGTCGTCGACGAGCCCGTGCTCGTTGGCGTAGTCGTTCACGGTCCGGGTGAGCGCGGTCTTGAACCCGGTGAGGTGGGTGCCGCCCTCGCGGGTGTTGATGTTGTTCGCGAACGCGTGGACGGAGCCCTGGAGCTCCTCGGTCGCCTGCATCGCGACCTCGACGTGGACGCCCTCGCTCTCGCCTTCGAAGTAGATGACCTCCTCGTGGATCGGCGAGCGCGTCTCGTTGAGGTACGCGACGAACTCCCGGATCCCGCCGTCGTACTTGAACGTCTCCTCCGTGTCGTCGCGGTCGTCGACGAGCCGGATCTCGACGCCGGAGTTGAGGAAGGCGAGCTCGCGGAGCCGGTTCGCGAGCGTCGACGTCTGGAACTCCGTCGTCTCGAAGATCTCCGCGTCGGGCCAGAACCGGATCTCCGTGCCGGTCGACTCGCCGTCGTCCATGTCGCGGACGCGCTCGAACCCGTCCTCCGCGGGCTCGCCGCCCGCGAACCGGTGGCGGAAGACGCCGCCGTCGCGCTTGACTTCGACCTCCAGCCGCTCGGAGAGGGCGTTGACGACGCTGACGCCGACGCCGTGGAGGCCGCCGGAGACCTGGTACGACTTGGAGTCGAACTTCCCGCCGGCGTGGAGGACGGTCAGGATGACCTCGAGCGCCGGCCGGTCGTACTCCTCGTGCGTGTCGACCGGAATTCCCCGCCCGTCGTCGCTGACGGAGACGGAGCCGTCGCCGTGGATCCGCACCTCTATCTCCTCGCAGTAGCCCGCGAGCGCCTCGTCGATGGAGTTGTCGACGACCTCGTAGACGAGATGGTGGAGCCCTCGACCGTCCGTGGACCCGATGTACATCGCCGGTCGCTTACGGACGGCCTGCAGGCCTTCGAGGACCTGAATTTGGCCGGCTCCGTATTCGCTCTGCTCTGACATAGGAACTTACACTCGCTAGTCGCTGTCGGGTTATAAACCCGGCGCACGCGCGCGTGTGAGCCCCCGACGGCGACGTGTGCCTAGCTCTCCCACAGCTACAAACCGCGCCCTCGCGTACCCGTCGCCGATGCTACCGATCGCGGACTCCTTCGACCACGTTCACCGCGGCTGCGAGATCCGGTACGGGCGGGGACGAGTCGCCGACCTCGGCGCCTGGCTCGGCGATCGCGGCCTCGACGGCGCGCTCGTCGTCTGCGGCTCGAACACCGGCGCGAACGACGCTCTGATGGATCCGGTCCGAGACGGCCTCGGCGACCGACTCGCGGCGTCTTCGACGGGACAACGCCAGACAAGCGGGTCGAGACCGCCTACGACCTCCTCGACGCGCGGGCCGAGGCGGACGCGGACGTCCTCGTCGCGGTCGGCGGCGGCGCCAGCCTCGACGTCGCGAGACAGGCGACGCTGCTCGCGGCCGACGGCCGGGATCTCGACGCCCTCCGCGGCGACGCGGAGGCCGGCGCAGACGCGCTCGGCGACCTTGCGCCTGAGAGCGGCCCCGCCCTCCCGGCGTTCTTCGTGCCGTCGACATTCGCGGGCGCGGACGTCTCGACAGGCGGCTCGCTGGAGGTCCTCTCGGCCGACGAGTCGCCGACCGGACAGCCGGTGACCGTCAGCGGGAGCGGCGCGTGGCCGATCGTCGACGTGGCCGACCCGGCGCTGTTCGAGACGACGCCGGCCTCGGTGCTGGCCGGGTCGGCGATGAACGGGTTCGACAAGGGGATCGAGACGCCGTACGCCCGCGACGCCTCCCCGGTGAGCGACGCGGCCGCGGTCCACGGACTCCGCCTCCTCTCGGACGCGCTCCCCCGCGTGGCCGGCGACCGACCGGGCGGCGAGGACGCGATGGACCGCGCGGTAGTGGGGTCGCTGCTCGTCCAGCTCGACTCCAAGATCAGCGTGATCCACGCGTTCGGCCACGGGTTCGCGCGGCGATATGAGGTTCAGCAGGGCGCGATCCACGCCGTCGTCGCGCCGCACGCGCTGGCGTACCTCTTCGACGAGGTCGACGCGAGCCGGCGGGCGCTGGCCACCGGGCTCGGGATCCGGACCGGCGGCCGCGACGACGCAGCGATCGCCGAGGAGGTCGTCGCGGCCGTCGCCGAGGTCCGGAACGCGCTCGATGTCCCGAGCCGCCTCCGGGATCTCCCCGAGACCGACGAGGACGACCTCCCGGCGATCGCCGAGTTCGTCGCCGAGGACCCGCCGATGGAGCGCGCGCCGGCCGACCTCGACGCGACTCCCGAGGAGATCCTCGGCGTGTTGCGGGCGGCGTGGTAAGGCCGGGGAGACGGCCTATCCGTCGGACGACTCGGCCCCGTACGTCTCAAGCGAGGTCAACCGCCCGGCCTCGGTCTCAAACACGTCGACGAACGCGAACAGCACGTCGCCGTCAGCGTCACGGAGGCGGCCGCGGACCGCGACGCCGGGACCCGACGGATAGACGCGGTCGACCGCGTGGGTCGTGTCGGTGTTCGGCCGCCCGTCTCGCATGAACGCGACGAACCGGTCGCGTCCCTCGAACGTCCTGTCGCCGCGCCGCTGGACGAATTCGGGGTCGAGCAGCGACGCGAGCCGCTCGTACTCGCCGGCGTCGATCGCGTCGTAGTAGGCCCGGGCGAGCGCGGCGGGGTCGGCGCTTTCGCCCGCCGGATCTCCGCTGTCCGCGTCGGCGTTCGCTCTGCTGTCCGCGTCGGCGTTCGCTCTGCTGTCGGGGGCGTTCGCTCCGCGCTCTGCGTCGTCCGCCTCACGCCGCGAGGGCATCGAACTCCTCGGCTGAGGTCCGGGTTCCCTTCGAGATGATCACGTCGCCGCCCCGCAGCGTGGTGTCGATGTCGTGGCCGACCAGCCACCCCTCGTCCGGGCGGCGGATCGCGAGGACGCTCGTCGAGATGTCGGTCGCGGGCACGCCGTCGGCGACGGCGGTCCCGTCGAGTTCGCTCCCCTCGACGACGACGGTCCGGGTGATTATCTCGTCGGACTCCTGGACCGCCATCTCCACGACCGGGTGGACGTCGAGGTCACGGAGGACTCCCTCGGTGATCGCCAGCGCGGCGTCGGATATCTCCTCGGTCGCGACGCCGAGGTGGATGAGTCCCCGCAGCGACACCGGGTCGTCGGCCTCGGCCGCGGCGCGGAGCGTCCACGCCTCGAACCGCGACTGGAGCGCGTCCACCTCGATCTCGAGGTTGCTCACCTCCTCGGCCAGCTCCTCGTTGTCGAAGAGGACCGACCCGTACGCGAGGTCGACGGCGAGCTCGGAGAGGTTCTTCATCAACACGATCGAGTCGACCGCGCGCTCCAAGTCGTCGATCGCCGGCTCGGGCGCGGGCTCGGGCTCGAACGGGTCGCCGCTCAGCTCGGGGTACACGTCCTCGACGCCTGCTTCGGGCCCCCGAAGCAGAGTCACGTCGCCGGGCGCTAACCGGGTGGTCGGTCCGGGGTTGAGGATCCAGTCCTCGTCGCGCCGGACCGCGATGACGCGGACGCCGGTCTCCGATTCGAGGTCGATATCGTCCAGCGTCCGGCCGGCGTACGCGGACTCGCCCCGCACGGTCCCGCGGACGAGCGTCTCCACGCCCGCGGAGAGCGCGCCCCGCATCGCCTCGGGGAGCCCGATCTCCTCGGTGACGATCTTGGCGATGTCGCCCGCGGCGTCGGCGACCTTGTCGGCGGCCGCGATGACGCCGAGCACGGGCGCGAGCGTCTCCGCCTCGTTCGGGTTCCGCGCGGCGAGCATCAGGCTCATCCGGGCGCGCATCTGGAGCACGTCCATCCGGTGTTCCAGCTCGACGACCTCGTGCGCGACCGTCGGGCTCGCGTGGAGAACCGCCGAATAAGACAGATCGATCAACAGCTCCGCGGTGTCCTTCATCTCGACGAGCAGGTCCTTGACGCTCGTCGGCTCGTAGCGGACCGTGCGCTCGTCGAATCGTCCCATGTGACTCTCTCTCCGGCACCGAGTAAAAGGCTTGTTGCGGGAGTTCGAACGGTCGGAGCGGAGGAGACGACCGCCGCGTCAGAGCGCGTCGCCGGCGACGTAGCCCGGCGCATCCTCTGGCGATTCCGTGCCGTCGCCGACGGGCGCGGCGAGGTCGACGAGCGCGAGCCATCCCAGCAGCCGGGCCGCGCGGCCCCGCCACGTCGCCTCCCAGTCGGGATCGCGGGCCCTGTCGTGCCGCGGAACTCGGTCGCGGGTCGCGGCGAAGAGGTCGGGGGCGGTCAGCGGGTCGTCGGTCGAGGCCTCCCGCAGCGCCGCGAGCGCCTCGGGGCCGAACAGGACCTCCTCTCGGAGCCCCTCGCGGACGCGCTCCGGCGTCGGCTCGGCGTCGGCGCGGACGAACCCCCGAGAGGTGTCCTCGGCGAGGTCGAGCGCGCGCAGGAACGCGAGCCAGTCGTTCGCGGTCTGACGGTCGGGGAGGTCGCGTCGCCGCCGGAGGCGGGCGCAGCAGTCGTCGGCGGTACCCGGGACGAGCGGGACCGCGCGCTGGTACTCGCGGAGGGCGTCGAGGTCGGCCGGGGGTTCGGGGACGGGTTTGAGTCGCATCAGTCAGGGACGCTCGCGGCGTCAGCGGTAGCCGAACGACTCGGCGAGCAGCTCCTCGTCGGTCTCACCGACGGTGTAGACGGGGCCGTCGACGACGTCGACGGTGACCTGCGCCGGGGCGAACACGCTCTCGGGCACGTCGTAGAAGTCCCAGTCGGCGTCCTCGAACACCTCAACGAAGGGGGTGCCGTACTCCTCGCCCGCGGTCGAGACGATCTCGCCGAAGCGGTCGTCGTCGCGCGCGACCTGGAGGTGGACCTCGCCGCCGTACGCCAAGGCGTCGTTGGTCCGGCCCATCGCCTCGGTCTCGTCGCGGGTCGGGGGCGCGAGCGGCGCGGAGCCGGAGGCGTGGAGCACGTCCGTGGGCTCGTAGCCGACCTCCAACAGGCGGAAGACGGCGAGTTCAGCGGCGCGGGCCGCGGTAGTGACGGAGCCCGCGGTCGAGCCGGTGGCGAACGTCGGGAGGAACACGCCGTCGGTGTCGACCTCGGCCAGCTCGGCGACCTGTTCGGCGACCTCCTCGTCGGGGAGCGCCGTCGACTCGACCGCCAGCGTGGCGAACTCGGAGGAGTCGTAGTAGCCGACGCGCTCGAACTCGGTCTCGCGGCCGACGAGCGCGCGGGCGGGGCCGGAACCCAGCCCCTCGAAGCCGCCCTCGGTCGTCAGCTCCCAGCCGGCCTTCTGCGAGCAGAGCAGCGCGACCGCGGGGTGGTCCGTCGACAGCTCGACGTACTGGCGCGGCGCGCCGGCGAGCCGGCCCATTCGCGTCTGGAGGTTCGCGAGCCCGGCGGTCTGGATCTCCGCGAGCAGGAGTCCCGCCTCGACGCCGCCGGCCGCGTCGACGCCGAAGTCGACGACGGTGGCGCCGTTGTCCAGCTCGTAGCCGACGACGTCCAGCTCGCCGGCGAAGTCGAGCGCCTCGTCGACCAGCTCGATCGCAGTCCGATTGATGCTTTCCATAAACGAGCGTACTCGCTCCCCGTTTAAGGGGTTTGGCTGTTCGGCTCGGGGCGTCGCAAGAGATCCGGTGGACGTTACTTATAAACAACCGAGGCGGTGGCGCGTGCCTCCGAACGCCCGCAGGGCGTGAGGAGCACGCGCGAGGGAGTCGCTCGCCCGCGGCGAGCGACGCGGCTGGGGAGGTGTGAGGCTGCGGTGCTGCGCGTTCCCGCGAGCGAAGCGAGCGGGAGCACGGAAGTCGCAGCCCGCGCAGCAAAGCGAGCAGGAACGTCTTCCGGTGGGGCTTTGCCGGTGTCTGTCGCCGGTCCACCAGCGACTATTTAGAATTGAGCGAGCGCGATTTCGGGAGCGTTCGACCGAAATGCTTCGTGAGCCGGATATAATCGAGCGTTCCGAGTCGTCACCAGAAGCCGTCGGAGTCGCTCGGGCCGCCGGCCTCGCCGGGGCCGCTCGGACCGCGGGGCCCGCTCGGTCTCGGATCGGGGTTGATCTCGACGGGGGCAGACTCAGCCCGCGGGTCGATCTCGCGCCCCTCGTCGTAGCGGACGAACGAGAGGTAGAACGCCTCGCCGCAGCCGACGCCCTCGGCGTCCGGCTCGCGGTACGGCTCGTCGCCGCCGACGTCGGTGCCGCGCACGCCGTCGTGCGGGTCCCACTCGACGCCGTCGCTCTCGCCGCAGACGAACCGGACGCCGTCGGCGTCGGCGGTGTCGCCGTCTTCGGTCGCCTCGTCGGCGTCGAACGGCTCGGTCGGCGCGACGTACGTCCACCCCTCCAGCGGGTACGGCGTCACCGACTTGTCCGCGAGGTACCCCTCGCGTTCGAGCGCGACGAGCGTCCCGCAGTGGGGACAGTAGTACGTGACCGGGTAGCTCATACGTCTCGTAGGGGACCCGTTTATAAACAGCCGTCGCCGCCGCGTCAGCTATTTGATCGCTCGGGCCGACGATTCGACATCTCATCCGATACCACTCCTGACAGCTCGGACGCATCGGACGACTCGTCCGGCCCCGTTACCCGCCGCCGGCTCCTCTACGGCGTCGCGGGCGGCGTCGGTCTCCTCGGGGGCGGCGGACTGTACGTCGCCAACGCGCTCGACGGCGACTTCGGCGGGTACGAGGCGCCAGAGTCACAGCCGATGGTCTCCACCCGAGGGCGGCTCGACGCCGACGAGCCGACGACGCGCTCGGGGTCGTGGGAGTTCGGCGGCAGCGACGCGGTGGTCCTGTACGTCCACGGCCTCGGCGCGGACGCAGAGTCGGCCCGCGATCAGGCGTACGCGGCGCGACTGGGGCTGGCGGCGGCGTCGGACTCGGCGGGCGGCGACGACGCGGCGGCGAGCGTCCCGCCCATGATCGGCTACTCGTGGTCGTCGAACGACGACTGGGGACCGGCGAAGCGCACCGCCGACGCCAACGCCGCCCCGCTCGCCGACTGGCTGACGGCGTGGGCGGACGAGGACGGCCGTCCGGTCCACCTGTTCGCGCACTCGCTCGGCGCTCGCGTGACCGGAGCGGCGCTGCGCGAACTCGCGGACAGGGGGCGGACGGACGCCCTCGCGTCGGTGTCGCTGTTCGGCGGGGCGATCCCGCACGACAGCGTCGGGACCGACGGGGCGTACGGGGCGGCAATTGGGGCGCTCGACGCGCCCCTCTACAACTTCCACAGCCGGAACGACCGCGTCCTCGGGTGGGTGTACCGCGCCTCCGACCGGACCCGGGCGGTCGGCCACGGCGGGCTGTCCGGCGCCGCGACCGCGCCGGACGGCTACGCCGACATCGACGTTAGTGATCTGGTGGCGGACCACTACTCGTACCTCGAACCGGACGCGGGCTGTCTGCCGCGCGCGATCGGCCGGATCGGGTTCGAGTAGTGCGACGGCGCACTCCGGGGCGCCTCGCCGCCGACTCGCCCCCGGAACCCCTTTTACCGGCGCGGTCGACCCTTCGGGCATGATCGACGAGACCGTCGCCGAGATCCGGGCGATGCGGACCCACAGCACGTCCGCGGTGGCCGTGAAGGCGACGCGGTCGCTCGCGGACCTGTTAGACCGGGAGTACGTGACCGTCGACGAGTTCGAGCGCGACCTCGAACACAACGCGGGCGTGCTGCGCCGGTCGAACCCCTCCCACGCCGCGCTCCACAACGCGATGCGCGAGGTCGAGCGATCCATCGTGGGCGAGGCGACGAGCGTCGAGGGCGCGAAGCAGCTGTTGGAGGACGTGATCGCCCGCGTCGTCGACGACATCGAGACGGCGAAGGGCGAGGCGGCCGCCAACGCGGCCGAGCACATCGAGGACGGCCACACGCTGCTTGTCCACGACTACTCCACGACGGTGCTGGAGGCGATCGAGAACGCCGCGCGCGACGGGGCGCACCTGACCGTCTACGTCACCGAGGCGCGCCCGCGGACGCTCGGCCGCAAGACCGCGCGGATTCTCGCCGGGGTGTCCCGCGTCGACGTCCGCATGGTCGTCGACAGCGCGATGGGGTACGCGCTCCGCGACTGCGACCGCGTCCTGCTCGGTATCACCTGTATTACCGGGGGAACCTACTACAACCGGATCGGCACGTTCCCCCTCGTCGTCACGGCGCGCGAGCTCGGCGTCCCAGTCACCGCGGTCGGCTCGGGCGCGAAGACGATCGAGGAGTTCCGGTTCGAGAACGAGTTCCGCGACGCCGTCGAGGTGATGCGCGAACCCGTCGAGGACGTCGAGATCGAGAACCCGAGCTACGACGCCACCCCGATCGGGATGATCGACACCGTGGTCACCGACGACGGCGTCCGGGACTGAGGGCCCGACGAGGCGAGAAGACGAGCGCTGCCGGCGAACCCCGTCGAGCGGACAAAAGCGCTTTGTGTGTGTACCGTGTTAACAGGCGTAATGAGCGTTCGTACGGGTTCGACGACGGTGTTTCAGATCCCCGATCAGGGGGTGACGGCGGGGTGTTCGAGCGGCTGGTGCGACCTGTGGGCGGTCGCGACCGATCCGGGCGTGCTGACGGCGGTCGCGATCGTCGGTCTCGCCGCGCTGGTCGCGTTCGCGTACGTCCGGGACGCCGAGGCGGCCTGTCACCGCGAGCGACGCCGCGTCCTCGACGAGCGGGACGCGTTCGAGTCGTTCGCGGACCGCGTGGCCGACATCGACACCATCTCAGCCGCGACGGACTCGACGCCGTCCGGCGTGCCGGCCGGCTCGCTCCGCGGAATGGGCGCTCCCGGCGACGGGGCGCGCGGCCCCGGCGGCGGATCGCCCGGGAGCAGCGTCAGCCTCAGACGGGTGATGGCCGCGTACGACGACACCGTGCTGTCGCTCCCTCACTACCGGGCCGAGTACGACGAGACGCCCGCGGAGAGCCTGGCGGCCGAACTCGGTCCGGACGCCGTGACCGCGCTGGCGTCGGACGGGGGGCTCTCGGGCGCCGCGCAGTCGGCGCTCGTCGACCGGAGCCGCCGCGCCGTCGACGCACGCGAACGCCTCGCCGACGCGATCGACGAAGAGATCGACGCGATCGGCGACAGGGAGTCAGCGCTGTCGGCGATCGACCGCCGTCGCCGCCGGCTGCTCGGTCACTTAGACGGGGTCCGACCCGGCTGCGAGGCCGAGGCCGCCGTCGACGTCTGGAGCCGGCTGACGGAACTCGAAGGGGAGTGCGACGACCTCGCCGCCGACCGACAGCGCTCGTTGGACGATCCCCCGTTGACGCCGCGCACGCCGCTCGACGCCGACCGCGAACGGCCGTTCTACGCCTACCTCTACGGCCCGACCGACGGGCCGCGGTACCCGGTGTTGGCCCAGATCGCGGAGATCGCAGACCGGATCCGCGCCGATAAGGACCGCGTCGGGGGACGAATCGCCCGCGGCCGCTGACTCTCCCGGGCGCCCCGGACCGGCGGAAACTCCAAACTACCGGATTGTTTATGAAGGTAGGGCGGGTCTGGGGGGGTATGAGTTGGCAGGAGGCGGAACGAGCGTTCACGGACGACGCCATCGCCCGAGAGACGCTCCCCGCGACGTTCGAACGCACCGCGGAGCGGCACGCTGACCGGATCGCACAGCGGTACAAGGG
>NZ_NEWI01000087.1:0-12597 GCF_002135005.1 Halorubrum sp. SD612
GGGGGGCGGCGGGGACGGCGGTGGTCCCCGGGTGCGGGTCTTGGGGCGCGCCGGTCGGGACGTGCGCGGCGGCGGCCGCGGGGTCGTTCCGTTCGAGCGCGTCGCGGACTTCCGGCAGCGGCGCGTCCCGGACCCGGTAGGCGAACTCGACACCGTCGTACCCGGCCTCGCCGGCGACGTCGAGCAGTTCCGGCACAGAGGCGTCGACTTCCCGCAGCGTGTACAGCTGGAGTGCGACGTCGACCATGGGCCCCGACTCGCGGGGCACCCACCTAGCCGTTCGGGTGGCGGTCCGCCTCGGCGTCCCCCCGGTCGGACCGCGTTTCGCCGAAGCCTTCAACACGCGCTCGGTCGAGTTCGCGGTATGGACGCGGACGACTCCGCCGGCGACGACGCCGCACCCGGACCGCCGGACAACGACGCCCCGACCGTCGCGGAGGCGGTCGTCGACGCCATGCTCGACCGCGGCGTCGACACCGTCTTCGGCATCCCCGGGAAGCAGACCCTCCCGCTGAACCGGGCGCTCGCCGACCGCGACGCGCGGTTCGTCGTCGCCCGCCACGAGACCGCCGTCCCCCACCAGGCGTGGGGGTACGCCGAGACGAGCGAGCCGGGCGCGATGGCCGCCACCTGCGTCGTCCCCGGCCCGGGCGACACGAACGCGATGAACGGGCTGAAGAACGCCCTCAACGACTGCGTCCCCCTGCTCCACCTCGCCGTCGAGACGGAGCGCTCGGTCCGGGGCGGCGACGGCATCCACGAGACGCCCCCCGAGACGTACGACACCGTCGTCAAGGAGAACGTCCTTGTGGACTCGCCCGCGGGCGCGGTCCCCGCCGTCGTCGAGGCGATCCGGACCGCCCGCGAACACCCGCAGGGACCGGTCCGTGTGGGGATCCCGAAGGACTTCCTCGCCGGTCGGACCCCGCAGCCCGCGATCGGCGAGCGCGAGCCGTCACCGCCGCCGGCACCGCCCGCGGCGGCGGTGCGCGAGGCCGCAGACCTGCTCGGCGATGCCACAGCGCCCGTCGTGCTCGCCGGCGGCGGTGTCAGGCGCGCGGACGCGAGCGACGCCCTCCGGTCGGTCGCCGAGGGGCTCGGCGCGCCGGTCGTGACGACGTACAAGGGGAAGGGGACGCTCCCCGAGACGCACCAGCTGTCGGCGGGCGTGCTCTGCGGCGGGGCCAGCGCGGAGCTCCGGGGACTCCTCGCGGACGCCGACGTCGGCCTCGTCGTCGGCTCAGACCTCGACGCGGTCGCGACCGCCTCGTGGTCCGTCGCGATTCCCGAGACGCTGATCCACGTCACGCTCGACGGGGACGACGTCGGGTTCGGCTACGAAGCGGACCTCGGCGTCGTCGCTGACGCGGACCGCTTCCTCCGGGCGCTCACCGACCGCCTCGACGACGAGGGGGTGGCGCCCCGCGGCGCCGACAGCGCCGAGCGCGCCGAGTCGGTCCGCGCGGCCGACCGCGAGCGCTTCGCGGCGTTGTCCGAGCAGAGCGCCGACGGTTCGGGGAAGTCGACGGCCGACGACCGCGAGGAGCGCCCGCTCCGCTCCGTCGAGGCCCTCTCGGCGGTTCGCGACGCGGTCCCGGCGGACGCGGTCGTCGCCGCCGACGCGGGCGGGTTCCGGCTGTGGACGCTCGTCTCGTTCCCCGCTGCGGGGCCGCGGTCGTACGTCAACCCCGGTTCGTGGGCGACGATGGGTACCGGGCTCCCGTCGGCGCTCGGCGCCAAGCTGGCGAACCCGGACCGCGACGTGGTCGCGCTCACCGGCGACGGCGGGCTCATGATGTGCGTCCACGAGCTCCACACGCTGGCGAGCGAGGGGATCGACGTCACCGTCGTCGCGCTCAACAACGACGACTACGCGATCATCAGCGAGGAGGCGTCGCGGTCGTACGACTTCCCGGACCAGAGCTACGGGTGGGCGGAGACCGGCCTCGACCTCGTCGCGGTCGCGTCGGGGATGGGCCTGCCCGCGGAGCGCGTCCATGCGCGCGGCGCGGTCGGCGACGCCGTCGAGCGCGCCCGCGACCGCGACGGCCCGGCCCTCGTCGAGGTCGTCACCGATCCGGACGAACCGCAGGCGAGCGAGTGGATGACCGGCCCGCACCCCCGGTCCTAACCGGTCCGTTTCACGCCGAGCGTTTCCGAGATCTGAAGCGATCTATATACTCGTCGGGTCTGAATTTCCCGTATGCGCAACCCGTGGGTTCACGACGACGTCCCGGACGACGCCGGGAGTGGGTACGACGGTCCCGTCCGCCTGCTGGCGGCGTTCATGTGGGGGACGTTGGCCCTCGGCGTCGGGGGGTTCGTCATCCTCTCCGGCGCGGGCGTCGTCGACCTCGCCGACGGCGGGTCGTTCGGCGAGGTCGTCACGGGCGTCGTCGCCGCGCTGGCGCTCGCGCTGGCGCTCCCGGTCCTGTTGAAACTGCTCACCATCTCGCGGGCGCTCGCCCTCCTCGCCTTCCTCGGCACCGGCGCCGGGGTCGGCCGGTTCGTGATCGCCCGCGAACCGGAGCGGTTCCGGGGGCTCCTCGACGCGCGCGAGAGCCTCGCCGAGAACGCCGGCTCGCTCGGCGACCTCTTCGACTTCGTCGACTCGATGGCGCCCGGCGCGATCGACGGCGTGACGGTAGTAGCCGACGCCGCGGCGGTAGCGGTCGACGGCGCGATCGCCGTCGCCGTCGGCGTCCCGATCGCGTGAGCCGACCGCCAGCGGGGTCGTGACGGCCGTCCCCACGCGCGGTCGGGTTCCGGCGCGTCCCGCGGGACGGGAGCCTTAACAACACCCGTGGTGAAGCCCGCCCATGACGCATCCGAACGACGTCGCCGTCGGCATCGTCGGCCTCGGCGGCATCGGGTCCCACCACGCGACGAAGCTGACCGAGCGCGGCGCGAACCTCGTCGGCGGGATGGACGTCGACGCCGACGCGCGGGCACGGTTCCACGAGGAGTTCGGCGTCCCCGCCTACGAGGACGAGACGGACCTCTACGAGGACTGCGACGCCGTGCTGGTCACCACCCCGAACCGCTTCCACGAAGAGTACGCGACCTCGGCGCTTTCGGCCGACCTCGACGTGCTCTTGGAGAAGCCGCTGGCGCACACGCTCGACAGCGCCGAGCGGATCGCCGACGCCGCCAGCGACGCCGACGGGTTCTGTATGGTCGGGTTCAACAACCGGTTCGCGGAGCCGGTTCAGGTGATCAAACACTACCAAGACGAGGGGAGGTTCGGCGAGACCACCCACGTCGAGGCGAACTACGTCCGGCGGCGCGGCGTCCCCGGCCGGGGCTCGTGGTTCACGTCGGCGGACGTCGCCGGCGGCGGCGCGCTCATCGATATCGGCGTCCACGCGATCGACTTGGCGCTCTACTTCCTCGATCACCCCGAGGTCGTCGAGGTGTCCGGGGACACGCGCTCGGCGTTCGGCGGTCGCGACGACTACGCGTACGTCCACATGTGGGGCGACGACGCGGGGCCGGAGGGGTTCGACGTCGACGACTCCGCGTCCGCGTTCATCCGCGGCGCCGACGGGAGCACCGTCTCGCTGGAGGTCGCGTGGGCGACGAACCGGCCGGCGACCGACGAGTTCGTCGTCTGGGGCACCGAGGCGGGCGCGACGCTCGACCGCGGTAGCGGCGACCTCACGGTCCACGAGGCGGGCGTCGGCGGCGGCCACCACCTCACGGACGCGAGCGTGGAGACGCGCGACGGCGACGCGCACGCCGCCGAGCAGGCGACGTTCCTCGAAGCGGCCGCCGACGGCGAGGCGCCGTCGATAAACACCGTCGAGGAGGGGTTACGCGTCCAGCGCGTCATCGACGCGATCTACCGCTCCGCGGAGACCGGCGCGGCGGTGCGGCTGGACTGAGCCGCCGACCGAGCAGGCCGACCCGGGAGCCGCGATGGGAACCTATTCGGTGCTGGGGACCGTCACCGCGGACAACTCGTGACCAGCGATCCCGGCCCCACGCCGCCCTCCGAACGGATCACCAGCCTCGACGCGCTCCGCGGCTTCGCGCTGCTCGGCATCCTCGTCATCAACATCCGCGTCTTCTCGATGCCGGAGCAGACCCTGCTCAACCCCAACGTGTACGGCGACTTCACCGGGCTCAACTACTGGACGTGGTTCGCCGGCCACGTGTTCGCGCGGTCGAAGTTCATCACGGTCTTCTCGGCGCTGTTCGGCGCCGGCGTCCTCCTGTTCGTCGAGAGCAAAGAGGAGAAGGGCCAAGACGCCGTCCGCCTCCACCTCCGCCGGACCGCGGTGCTGATCGCGATCGGCCTCCTTCACGCGTACCTGCTGTGGTACGGGGACATCCTCGTCACGTACGGGCTGCTCGGGCTGTTCCTCCTCTTCGTCCGCGACCTCGACGCGCGTCGGCTCGGCGGGCTCGCCGGGATATTCCTGCTCTTCGTCCCCGCGATCGAGCTGTTCGCCGCGACCTCGATCGGCGGCGAGGCGATCGCCGGCCAGTGGCTGCCCGCGGAGGCCGCGGTCCGAAACCAGGTGGCCGCCTACCGCGGCGGCTGGCTCGACCAGATGAGCCACCGCGTCTCCTCGTCGTTCCAGCGACAGACGTCCGGGTTCATCGGGTCGAGCTTCTGGCGCGTGGGCGGCGTCATGCTGCTCGGCATGGCACTGTACAGGCGCGGCGTGTTGACCGGCGAGCGCTCGACCGCGTTCTACCGCCGGCTCGTCGCGGGCGGCGTCGTCGGCGTCGGAATCGTCGTCGCCGGCGTCGCGTATATCGAGGCGAACGACTGGAGCGCCGGCGCCGCGCTGTACTGGCGGCAGTTCAACTACGTCGGGAGTCTGCTCGTCGCTGGCGGGTACGTCGGCCTCGTCACGCTGTTCGTCCGGTGGCGCGGTGAGGGGCTCGTGGCCCGCGCGCTCGCCGCGGTCGGCCGCACCGCGTTCACCAACTACCTGCTCCAGACGGTGATCGCGACGACGGTGTTCTACGGTCACGGTCTCGGGCTGTTCGGCTCCGTCAGCCGCGTCGAGGCGATGGGGATCGTCGTCGCGATCTGGGCGGTCCAAGTCCCGCTGTCCGTGATCTGGCTCCGGTACTTCCGGTTCGGTCCCGTCGAGTGGGTGTGGCGGACGCTCACCTACGGGGAGGCACAGCCGTTGCGGCTGAAAGACTGACCCCGCGTTCTCCGAACTGAGACTCGCGAGGACACGTTCAACAGTCCCCGGTCGGACTCCCGCACATGAGCGAGTTCGACGTTCACGACCACCGTCACGAACTGAAACAGCTCCGCGACTCGGGCCGAACGAGCCTCTGGGAGAACAGGGAAGAGATGGCGTGCCCGGTGTGCGACGACGCCTTTTCGCGGCTCTTCGTCACGCGACAGTCCGGGACGACGTTCCCCGAGAACGACGGCGCGCGGTTCTGCCTACTGCGTTCCGACGACGCGGTGTACCTCTTCCGACACTGAGCGACCGGGGGCTCGTCAGTCGTCTCCCACCGGGTCGACGCCGGGCTCGGGCTCGTCGATGTACCGCTCGGTCCACGTGCCGCGCGAGAACCACGCGACGCCGATGACGGCGCCGAGGACGTTTCCGAGTGCCATACCGACCCAGACTCCGGTCTCGCCCCACCCGGCGACGAACACGAGGTACCCGACGCTCGCGACCCGGCCCACCCAGAGGGTGAGGATCGAGATGACCATCGCGGTCTTCGTGTTGCCCGCGCCGCGGAACGCGCCTAAGATCACCTGCGAGACGCCGATGAAGGCGAACTCGACCGACCGGATCCGGACGTACTCCACCGCGTAGCCGATCGTCGCGGGCGCGTCCGGCACGTCGCCGAGGAACGCGCCGACGATCGGTTCGGTGAACGTCACGGCGACGACCGCGACGAGGAACATCACGCCCGCGCCGGTCGTGGCCGCGAACTTCACAGCCCTGCCGGCGCGGTCGGCGCGGTTCGCGCCGAGGTTCTGCCCGACCATCGTGTCGATAGCGCGGCCGAGCCCCATCGCGGGCAGGAAGACGAGCGAGATGAGCCGGTTGCCGAGCCCGTATGCGGCGACGACCGGCGGCGAGAACGTGACGATCATCGCGGTGAGCGTGATCATCGCGAGCGCGCTCGTCGTCTGCTCGATGCTGGAGGGGAGCCCGAGCCGGAAGATGTCCCGGATAAAATCGAGGTCGGGCGCGAGGTGCCCGAGCGTCACGTCGGGGCCGTACCCGGTGCCGAACAGTATCCAGAGGCCGATGGCAGTCGCGACGCCCCGCGAGAGGATCGTCGCGAGCGCGGCGCCCTGGATGCCGATCCCGGTGACTCCCGTCGCCGAGAGCAGCGTCGCCTCCAGCGCGACCGGGTCGAGCGCCGCGAGGCCGGGAACCGCGGCGAGCCACTCGAACAGCGGGTTCCCCTCGAACCCGAAGATGAAGAACGGGTCCAAGAGGACGTTCAGGAGGACGGAAATGAACATGACGGCCATCGGCGTCCGCGTGTCGCCGTAGCCGCGCATCAGCGCCGAGAAGACGAAGAACCCGAACATCAGGGGGATCCCGGCGAAGATCACCTCCATGTAGTCTGCCGCGAGCGGGATCACGGTCGCCGCGGTCTCCGCGTCGCTCGGCAGGATCTCGAGGGCCGGGCGCGTGTAGAAGTAGCCCCCGATCCCGATGAGCACGGACAGCACGGAGACGGTGAAGATCGTCTGTCCCGCTACGAGCCCGGCGGAGCCCTCGCCGTCGGCGCCGGTGTACTGCGCGACGAGGATCGCGCCCGCCGTCGTGAACCCGCCGGCGACCGCGATCAGGAGGAAGATCAGCGGGAACGCGAGGCTGATCGCGCCGACGGCCTCCGCCGAGAGCCGGCCGAGGTACAGGGTGTCGACGATGTTGTACGTCACCTGGAGCAGCTGGAGGACGACGATCGGCCACGCCAGGCGGAACAGCGGTCGGAGGAGGCTCCCCTCGGTGATCGACTCCTCGCCGACTGGGTCGTCGGGCGCGGGCTCGGGGGCGTCGGACACAGCTTCGGGGTCGTCGTCCCCGTCGCGGCCGTCGTCGGCGCCCGTGGGACCGCCGCTCGGTCCACCGGAGGGGTCCGGCGGCTCGGAGGAATCCGACGGGTCGGAGGGGTCGGCAGCGGGCTCGTCGCTCACTGCGGTTGAAAAGCCGGGCGCGCTCTATCAGGCTTCCGATCCGGTCACCGGCGCCCGTCGCTACCGTCTATGGATCCGGCGGGATTGTCCGCGTCCGAGGGCCCGCCCTCGGCCGTCTCCGTGGCGCCTGCTCCGTCGCCCGGGGTCGGATCGGCGGCGCCGTGAGCTCCGTCGGCACCGGGCGTCTCGGTGGCGGCGTCGACGCGGGCGACGCCGGAGGTGTCGTCGAAGACGAGGTGCCGGTGCGGGTACGCCATCTCGACGTCCGCGTCGGCGAGGCGGTCGCGGATCTCGGTGTTCACGTCCGACTGGACCTTCGCGAGCTTGTACGGCTTCTTCACCCAGTACCGCAGCCGGAGGAGGACCCCGTCGTCGGCGAACTCGTGGAGGCGGCAGTCGGGACCCGCCATGTACCGCGCCACGCCGATCCGGATGTCGGGGCCGCCGTCGACGACGGCCTCGGAGTCGCGCGCCGCGCGCTCGATGAGCCGCCGGGCCTCGGGGATATCGCTCTCGTAGGTGACGAGCACGTCGATTGAGCGCCGGGTCCGCTCGTCCTCGGCCGAGAAGTTCGTCACGTCGCGCTCGCGCATCGTCCCGTTCGGCACGACGAGGAAGGTGTTATCCAGAGTGAATAACTTCGTGTAGCGGATCGTGATGTCCTCGACGAACCCGGTCGTCCCGTCCTCTAACTCGATCATGTCGCCGATCTCGAACGGCTGGTCCGCGAGGATGAACACGCCGTTGATGAAGTTCCCGACGAGCGGCGCGAGGACGATACCGATGACGGCCGAGAACACCGCGGTCCCGAGGAGGAGGTCCGCGAACCGGAAGCCGACGGCGCCCAGGCCGACCAGCACCGAGGCGGCGATCGTGCCGACCCGGACCCCGCGGACGATCGTCTGCGCGACGCTCTGTCGCGACACGCGGCGGGCGACGGGGCGACCGATCAGCCGGACGAGGAAGTTCGCGAGGACGACGCCGACCGCCAGTGACGCGAGGACGGTCAACACGTCTGTTCCCGGCAGGTCCGCGAGCCGAGAGCCGATATCGGCGAGCCGCGAGACGGCCCCCGCGATCGGCGTTCCCCCCGGGAAGACCATGGGAACCCGCTGTCGGCCATCGGAAAAAGCGTTTCTCCACGCGCACGACCGGCGGCGAACGAGCCGCTTCGAACGAGAGACGGGGCAACCAATGTGACTCCGCTGAGCGAACGGGCGGTATGGGCCAACCGCCTGCGGACCCAACGAGGTTCGGCGTCGAACACGACACCAAGCCGGGAGACGCGCTGCTCGCCGGCTTCCCCTCGTTCGGGCTCGCCGGCCTGACCGCCGTCCACTACTTGATCGACGACCTCGATCTCGAGGAGACGGGGCGCGTCCGGATCGACGGCGCCCCGTCGATCACGCCGTTTACGAAAGGGGACGCCGCGCCACCCGCTCCGGCTGTACACCGACTCGGACCGCGACGGCACCGTCCTCATCGCCGAGCGGATCGAGGAGCGGGAGCCGGAGGGGACCACGACCGCATGGACATGTGGACCACATCTGTCCCGACCGTGAGGACCGGGCTCTGAAAACGCGTACAACTCGTCTCATAGTAAAAAGCTATAATCCCCGGTCCCGTTCTTCGGTACATGACTGACGATCTCCGGGACACGCTCGACCGCGTGGGGGACCGATTCAACCTCGGCGAGTACGAGATTGACGCGTACCTCGCGGTGTTGGAACACGGCGAACTGACGGCGAGCGACATCGCCGACCGGACCGAGATCCCGCAGCCGCGGGTGTATGACACGGTCCGGAGCCTCTCGGACCGCGGGCTCGTCGAGCTCCGCGAGTCGCGGCCGATGAAGATCGTCGCCGTCGACCCCGAGGACGCCTTCGGCGATCTGCGGTCGTCGTTCACGGAGATGGTCGACGAGCTGGAGGCGCGGTACACCGCGCCGACGCGGGAGACGGAGGCGGTGTCGCTTGTCAAGTCGCGCTCGACGATCCTCCGGTACCTCGAAGAGGTGATCGCGAACGCGGAGTACGAGCTCGCGCTGTCGCTCACCCCCGGCCTCCTGCGGCGGTTCCGGGACGAACTCGCCGCGAAGGTCGCCGAGGGCGTCACCGTCGAACTGCTCGTCACGCCGGCGTCGAACGCGCCCGACCCGACGGAGTTCGACTACTTGGAGGTCGCGACAATCGCCCGCGCGCGCCGCGGGATCACCACCCCGGTCCTCGCGGTCGGCGACGGCGAGTACTCCGTGTACGCAACGCAGGACGCGCTGCGCGACGACCGCGAGCGCTACGGTGTCATCTTTAATCGCTCCGCGCTCGGCTTCCTCGTCTCCGGCTTCTTCGGCACCGTCCTGTGGACGACCGCGGAATCGCTCGCCGCCGACGGCGAGGACCGGCCCTTCCCGCGCCGCTACGCCTCCATCCGTCGGGCCGTGAAGGACGTCCGCGAGTTCGGCGACGAGGAGTTCTACGCGACCGTCGAGGGCCGCGACATCGAGACCGGCGAGGAGGTCACTGTCCGCGGGAAAGTCGTCGACGTCGCGTTCGTCGACACGGAGGAGGTGGCGTCGCTGGTCGTCGAGACCGAGAACGGCCGCGTCGAGATCGGCGGCCGCGTCGCCGCCTTGGAGGACGTGGAGGGCCAGGAGATCGTGATCGGCCGCGGCGAGCCGCCGGCGCTGTGAGGTGCGCTCGGGTCGTCCCGGCGTCGCCGTTCAAGTGCGGGCGGACCGAAGCGGACCCGTGACCGACGACGCGCGTCCCGACGACGAGCGAGACGCACCGACCGTCGCGTGCGAGCGGTGCGACCGGGAGTGGGTGCTCGACCGCGAGGTCAACGACCTCGACCCCGGGAGCCACGCGATCGAGCAGTTCGCGCTCGACCACGAGCGCCACACCGGCCACTACCCGGACGGCGTGACCCCGTGGGTCGCCCGGTGCGACCGCTGCCCGGACGGGGAGCGCTTCCTCGCGGAGCGTCCGGCGCGGCGCTGGGCGGAGACGCACGCGCGCCACACGCGCCACACCGTCCGGCTCGAACCGCCAACGGGAGCGGTCGAAGCCGTCTCGCCGCGAGACGACGGGGACCGGTCGTAACACCGCAGCCGCTTCCCCTCCGCTACGGACCGAGCGCCGCGATATCGGCTCCGACCGCCGCGCGGGCGTCGGCCGGGTTCGGGTCGCTGTCGGCCAGATGCGTCCACTCGCAGGCGGGTAGCGCGGCGATGCGGTCCCGGATGGCCGGCCGGTACGGTGCGGCCGACGCGATCCCGTCACCGCTGCCCCAGATGTCGTCGATGACGGTCCGCGAGTCGATCCGGACCTCGACGGCCGCAGGGTCGCAGCGCGCGGCCAGCGCCTCCAGTCCGAGGTGGAGCGCCGCGTACTCCGCGGTGTTGTTCTCGGCGCGAGCCCCGACGGGTCGGCCCAGCCGAACGAGGGGGTCATCGCCGACCAGCAGCACGGCCCCCGCGCCGGCCGGTCCGGGGTTTCCGCGCGAGCTCCCGTCGACGTAGAGAACGATGTCGTCGGCGGACTCGCCGCGGTCGTCGCCCGATCGCGGCGGGTCGGCGGCGAGGACCGACTCGACCGCGGTCCGGATCTCGGCGTCGGTCGTCGTCGGGCCGAACAGCCCGCCGTAGCCGGTCACCGCGTCGTCGATGGCGTCGATCGCCGGTCGTATCTCGTAGCCGTACAGGGCGAGGACGTCGTCGACGCGGCTCGCCAGCGGCGAGAGCCGGTCCGTGGGAAGTCGGTCCATGATGTCTCACGCGGCCGAACTGCGGTCCACAACGGTTCATTCGAGAGCGCAGGGAAAAATGCGCTGGCGGTGAGCGCGGTGAGCCGAGCCGCCGCCGATCGGCGGTCAGGACTGAGTGAGAGTGACGACCGCGACCGACCGAGAGCGAGGGCCACACCGACAGCGTATTTACGCCCCCAACCCCTCCGACCCGACATGACGCTCGTCGTCGTCCCGGTTCGATTCCCTCCCTCGTCGCACTCGGCGGCGACGCTCCGCGAGGCGGCCCGCGTCGCCGCGGAGCGCGACGCCGACCTCACGGTCCTCCACGTCGACTTATACCAGCGCTCGGGGGGCGTCTCGCGCAGCGACCTCAAGCGCGCCGTCGAGGAGCGGATCGGCCGGATCGACCGGGCGCGGTACGTCGTCCGTCGGGGCTTCCTCGTCGAGGAGACGATCCTCGAAGAGATCGTCGCCGAGGGGGCCGACGTCGTCGTCATCGGGTCGAAACAGGCGGGGCGGTGGCGCCGGATGGTCCAGAAGTTGCTCTCCGACCCCGACATCGACTCGTTCCTCCGCAGCCAACTCGACTGTACCGTGATCACCGTGGACGCGGACGGAGAGACCACGACGAACGACGCCGACGACGACGCCGCGCCGCTCCCGGACGACTAGTTCTCCCCGCGCCGCGACCCGTCCCGCGTCGCGACCTCGTACCGCCGCTCGTACTCGATGACGGTCGCCGCCCGGTCGGCGACCGACTCGCCGAACTCGCGCTCGACGACGTACAGCGCCAGATCGATCCCGGAGGTGACCCCGCCCGCGCTGAGCACGTCGCCGTCGTCGACGACCCGCGCGTCGACGACCTCCGCTCCCGACTCCCGGAGCTCCTCGACGGCGGAGGCGTGCGTGACGGCCCGGCGGCCGTCGGTGACGCCCGCCTCCGCGAGCAGCATCGACCCGGTACACACCGAGGCGATCCGGGTGTCCGCCGCGTGGTGCGCGGCGAGCGCGCGCGGCACGTCGCCCTTCTGCGCCTCGGCCCACGCGCTCGCCTCCTGGTTGCGCGCGTTCCACCCGCCCCCGGGCACGACCAGCAGGTCCGGGGCGTCCTCTCCTCCCGGGCCGGGGAGCGTTCCGTCCACGCCGACGCGGGTCCCGTGGCTCGCGGTCACCGTCTCGCGCTCGTCGAGCGACACGTATCGGACGCGGCCGCCGTCGTCTCCTGACGCCCCGTCGTCCCCTATTGCCCCGTCGTCCCCTGTCGTCCCGTCGTCCTCCTCGGCGGCGTAGCCGAGCGCGTAGTCGAACACCTCGTACGGGCCGATACCGTCGAGCTCGTCGAACCCGTCGTACACCAGAACATCGACGTCCATACCGGTCCGCAGGGCGGCGGGCGGCTTGTGCGTTCCCCTCCCGCCGACCCCGCGCCGTCGCGCGGCCGACGCGGCGACGAGTCAGTCGTCGGCAAACGCGGCCGCGACCCGCTCGACGTCCGCGGCGACGCGCTCCGGGTCGACCCGTTCGCCGCGGTACGCGCGTTCGACGACCCCGTCGGGATTGACGAGCATGGTCACGACGATGTGGGTGAAGTCGTACCCCGGAAGCCGGTCGCTGTCGGTCGTCCGCTCGAAGCCGATCCCCAGCTTGTCCTCGACCACGGCCTTCGCGCGCTCGGGCGTCTCGGGCCGCAGGTAGAGCCAGTTCCCCGC
>NZ_NEWI01000088.1:0-12286 GCF_002135005.1 Halorubrum sp. SD612
GCCCGTCGATGATGTCGTCGACGAGCGACTCGGCGTCGTCGTAGGGGAACTCCTGTTCGCTGCCGAGCTTCGCCGCCATCTCCATCGCGGTGAAGCTCACGTCGCCGGCCTCGAACTTCGTCGCCGGACCGTCCGGGAGGGCCGGGACGAGGTCCATCTGGTTCTCGACGGGGAAGTCTGCGCCGCCGAAGGCGTCCATGAACTGTTCGCGGAGTTCCGCTTTCACGTCGCTCATACACACGACATCCCGAGAGCGACCGCAAAAGGGTTGCGGAACAACGATAAACGTATTTAGGGTTGTCGGATGCGCGCTCGCCGACGCGGCGGGGTCGACCGGTGGAGCGGTCCCGAAGGCCGACGGTCGTGCCGGATCCTGCGGACCTTTGTCGCTGGCGCGTCAGGTGGGCGCATGGCGCGCGAGTTCGACTTCGACTTCGACCTGCTCCGAGAGCTGACCGAGGCCCGCGGCGTCCCGGGCTACGAGGACGACGTGCGCGACATCGTCCGCCGCGAGTTCGTCGACAGCGCCGACCACGTCCGGACCGACGCGATGGGAAACGTCGTCGGGACGATCGAAGGCGACTCGGATTACTCGGTCGCGGTCGCGGCCCACATGGACGAGATCGGCTTCATGGTCCGGCACGTCACCGACGAGGGGTTCGTCCAGGTCGACCCCCTCGGCGGGTTCGACGCCCGCGTCCTGCGCGCACAGCGCGTCACCGTCCACGGCGACGAGGACCTGACGGGCGTCATCGGCTCCGTCCCGCCGCACACGCTCACGGAGGAGCAGCGGGAGAAGGACGACGAGGTGAAGGACGTGTTCATCGACCTCGGGCGCGACGCGGAGGCGGTCGAGGAGTCGGTGAGCGTCGGCGACCTCGTCACCCTCGACCAGACCACGACGCGTATGGGCGACCGAGTCACCGGGAAGGCGCTCGACGACCGGATCTGCGTGTTCGCGATGCTGGAGGCCGCCCGCCGGATCGACGACCCGGCCGTGACGATCCACTTCGCGGCGACCGTCCAGGAGGAGGTCGGGCTCCGGGGTGCGAAGGCGCTCGGCGTCGACATCGACCCGGACCTCGCCGTCGCTCTCGACGTCACCGTCGCCAACGACGTGCCGCAGGTGGGCGACCCGGCCGACGCCGTCACCGACCTCGGCGAGGGGACAGCGGTGAAGCTGAAAGACTCCTCGGTGATCGCCAGCCCGAAGGTCCACAGCCGACTCACGGAGGTCGCCGAGGACGAGGGGATCGACCACCAGCACGAGGTGTTGCCCGCGGGCGGCACCGACACCGCGGGGTTCCAGAACACGGCGGGCGCGAAGCCCGTGGGCGCGATATCGATCCCGACGCGGTACCTCCACACCGTCACCGAGACGGCCGACGGCGGCGACGTGGAGGCGACGGTCGACCTGCTGACGGCCTTTTTGGAGTCCGAGACGGGCGATCACGACTACACGCTCTGAGGCGAAGTTAGTCGTCGCCGGGCGCGGCCGGACCCGGATCTCGGGCCGCGCGGTGCGCCCCGCGCGCCTGCCACGCGAACCCGGTGGTCGCGAACGCGATGAAGCCGGCCGCGAGCAGGAACCCGGTCTCGGTGGTCGTCCAGTCCATCGTGGTCCCGACGAGCACCGGCCCGACGACCTGTCCGACCTTCCACGAGACGGAACGGAGGCTCATCGCGCTCGCGACGGAGTCGTACGCCTCCCCCTCGTCGACGAACAGCGACATGCTCGCCGGCAGCCGGATCGAGTCGGCGACCCCGAGCAGCGAGTAGGCGGCGAACAGCGCGAAGAAGGCCCCGCCGAGCGTCTGGGAGTCGCCGAGGTACGAGACGGTGACCGGCGCGACGGTCCCGTCGAAGTACGCCGCGAGGGGGATGATGGCCGTGCCGACCCCGTACAGGAGCGCGCCGACCGCGACGAACAGGTAGGTGCGGTCGTAGCGGTCGGTGAGGTCCCCGACGAACCCCTGCGTGAGCGCCTTCGTCGCCTTCCCGCCCGCCATGATCCAGCCGATGGCGAACGCGGAGATGCCGAACGTCGTCCGGGCGTAGATCGGGAGGAAGATGATCACCGCCATCTTGCCGACGCTGAACGTGAACCGGAAGAAGACGAGCGCGCGCAGCATCGGGAGGCCGAGCAGCGACCGGAACGTCTCGACCCCGCCGGCGTCCTCGGGGTCCTTCCGGCCGCCGGGGTTGTCGCGCAGGAACGCGAACACCAGCACGAACGCGGCGAGCGTGACGGCGGTCAACACGACGTACGTCTCGGAGAAGCCGTAGGCGTACAGGAGGTAGCCGCCGACCAGGTCGCCCGCGAGCGACGAGAAAGAGGCGAACTGGTTGTACGAGCCGAGCCAGCGACCCTGCTCGTCGTCGGGGCTGATCTCGCCGATCACCGTCGCGCCCGTGATCCAGAGGACGCTCGCGCCGAGCCCCTGGACCATCCGCACGAGGATGATGTGAACGGAGCTGTCGACCAGCGCGAAGCCGACGAAGACGCCGACGTTGATTAGGAAGCCGCCGAGCAGCCACCGCTTCGCGTTGCCGGTGTCCACCCACCGGCCCAAGGGGAGGACGATGACGAGCTGGACGACGGCGAATGCGGTGCCGAACAGCCCCTCGATGAACCCCGTGGTCCCGAACAGGTCGGCGTACAGCGCGAGGGCGATGAGGATCGTCGAGTACGCCTGACTGCGGGCGAACGCGGTCCCGGCGAGCGCCGCGAACTCGCGGTCTCCGAGCAGCCGTACCGAGTTGCCGAACTGCGCCACGGTGGTCTCCGTCCGGAGATAACGAGACTGGGAGAGAAAAGCGGCGCAGATCCGGCGGTCCGCGTGGGGTTATCGTTTCAGCGTTTCGATACGAAAGGCGGGCGCGGCGGGTGTCCTCTCCGCCGGGACGCCCGTCCGACCCGATCGGCATCGCGGGTCGCACACGGTACAACGACAGGGTCCCGCGGTGCCGACCCGGGGCGCGCAGGTTCTCAGACTGTAACAACTTCCGGTTGCTTAATACGAAAGCGTAGACGAATTCGACTACATTCGTATGCGTCGTCGACAGTACGTGCGGGCGCTCGGTCTCGGCGGTGTCGCCTCGCTGGCGGGCTGTGCGGAGCAGACCGAGGAGCCCGCCGCCCGCCGCGGCTCGGTGACGCTCGCCACCGCCACCACGGCGTACGACAGCGGGCTGCTCCCCGTGCTGAACCGCGGGTACGCAGACCGGTTCGGAGCGTCCGTGGAAGCGGTCGTGCGCGGGACCGGCGCGTCGCTCCGCACCGCCCGCGACGGGGACTGCGACGTGGTGCTCGTCCACGCCCGGCCGCTGGAGGACGAGTTCATCGCCGAGGGGCACGGGATCAACCGGCGCAGGGTGATGGTCAACGACTTCCTGCTCGTCGGCCCGCCCGACGACCCGGCGGGTGCCGCCGGAAGCGACCCGCTGGCGGCGTTTCGGGCGATCGCCGAGACGGAGGCGACGTTCCTGTCGCGGGGCGACCGGTCGGGGACGCACATCCGCGAGCTCCGGATCTGGGACGAGGCGGGGCTCAGTCCCGGTGGCGAGTGGTACCGCGAGACCGGTCAAGGGATGGGCGAGACGCTGACCACCGCCCGGCAGTCGGGCGCGTACACCCTCGTCGACCGCGGCACCTTCCTCGCCGTCGGCGACGACGGCGTCCTGGCGCGGCACGTCGAGTCCGGAATCGACGACCCGCCGCCGCTGCTGCGGAACGAGTACGCCGTCATCCCGGTCAACCCCGCTCGGCACGACGTGGCGTACGCGCGGGCCATGTCCTACGTCGGCTACCTCACCGGCCCCGGACAGTCGCGGATCGAGGAGTTCCGGGTCGACGGGGAGCGGGCGTTCCGTCCGCTCGCCCGCTCGCCCGAGCCCGAGTTCGAGCAGTACGTCCCGAGCGACTGGGAGGGGTGACCCCTAATCGTGCCGGAAGCAGCGCGACCCGGTGAACGCCATCGCCATGTCGCGCTCGTCGGCGGCGGCGATCACGTCCTCGTCGTTGACGGAGCCGCCGGGCTGGATGACGGCCTCGATGCCCGCGTCGGCCGCCTCCTCGACCGCGTCCGGGAACGGGAAGAACGCGTCCGAGGCCATCACGGCGCCATCGGCGGACTTCCCCTCCGCGTCCTTCTCGGCCTTCATCGCGGCGAGCGTCACGGCGTCGACCCGGGACACCTGCCCCATGCCGACGCCCACCGTCTCGGTGCCCGTCGCGAAGAGGATCCCGTTCGATTTCACGTGCTTCAGCGTCTTCCAGGCGAACAGCATCGTCTCGACCTGCTCGTCGGTCGGCTCGCGCTCGGTGACGACCTCCAGGTCGTCGGCGGTCGGCGACTGCCGGTCGCGCTCCTGGACGAGGCGGCCGCCGACGACCGGCTTCTCCGTGAACCGCTCCGAGAAGCGGTCGTCGCCCGCGCCGAGCGGACCCACGTCGAGGACGCGGAGGTTCTTCTTCTCCCGGAGCACGTCGAGCGCGCTGTCGGTGTAGCCGGGCGCGACGACGACCTCCTTGAACGAGTCGGCGACCGCCGTGGCGGTGTCGGCGTCGCACTCGCGGTTCAGCGCGACGATGCCGCCGAACGCGGACTTCGCGTCCGTGCGAAGCGCGCGATCGTACGCGTCCGCGAGGTCCGACCCGACCGCGCAGCCCGCGGGGTTGGTGTGTTTGATCACCGCGGCCGCGGGCTCGTCGAACTCCTTGACGAGGTTCAGCGCGGCGTCGGCGTCGTTGTAGTTGTTGTACCCCATTCCCTTCGCGCCGGGGTTCAGCTGGGCGGCGTCGACGACGCTCGCCTCCTCGCAGCCGTCGTCGACGTACAGCGCGGCGTCCTGGTGGGGGTTCTCGCCGTACCGCAGCGTGGCGGTGCGCTCCTCGGAGACGAAGCGTCGCTCCGGGAAGTCGCCGCCCACGTCGCCCGCGACCGTGACGCGCTCCGGGCTCCCCTCGTCGTCCCGCTCGACGGTCACGCGGTCCTCGGCGAACCAGCGGACTGCCCGCGGGTACGCCGCGAACTCGGCCTCGCGGAGGACGCGCGCCTTCAGCGAGTCGGCGTCGTCGTCCTCGTACACCGGGATCGGTTCCTGGGTGACGACCGGCCCGGCGTCGACTTCCTCGGTGACGACGTGGACCGTACAGCCGGTCGTCCGGACGCCCGCGTCCAACACCTGCTCGTGGGCGTCGGTGCCGGGGAACGACGGTAGCAGCGAGGGGTGGACGTTCAGCGTCGTCGGGACGGCGTCGAGGAACTCGTCGGTGAGCACGCGCATGTAGCCGTCCAGGCAGACGAGGTCGACGTCGTAGTCGGAGAGGCGCTCGACGACCCGACGCTCGTGCGACTCGCGCGATTCGCCTTCCTCGCGCTCGACGACCTCGGTCGGGATCCGGCGCTCGGTCGCGGCCTCCAGCACCGGCGCCTGCTCGCGGTTCGTCAGGACGACCGACAGCTCCGCGCCGCCGGGCGCGGCGTCGGCGATGTGTCTGAGGTTCCGTCCCCGGTTGCTCGCGAGTCCCGCGATCTTCATACGCGAACGTCCGACCGATGGGGTATATCGATTGCGGTCCGCACCGCTGTTGTATCCACATCTGCGGATCGGAACGGGCGTCTCGTGCGACCCGACGGCGGTTCGGATCCACGTCCGTGCGTCACCCTATCGACACGCTTTTGCTGGCGCCGCGGGCAGTCGCGGACATGACCGACAACTCCGAACCGACGGCGGACGACGCCATCGCGGGGCTGTCCCGGGCGGACCCGCTCGCGGCCGTCTCGCCGCTCGACGGCCGCTACGCAGACCGGACGGCGCCGCTGTCCCCGTACGCGAGCGAGGCCGCGCTGATGCGCGCCCGGACCCGCGTCGAGGTCGAGTACCTGCTCGGGCTGGGCGCGCTCGACGCGACGCCGATCGCCTTCGACGAGGCGACCGCGGCGGCGCTCCGCGAGGTGTACGAGGCGTTCGACGCCGAGGACGCGCGGCTGGTCAAGGCCCTCGAGACCGAGGGGGCCGCGGGGTACGACGCGACCAACCACGACGTGAAGGCGGTCGAGTACTTCCTCCGCGTCCGGCTGGCGGACATCGCGGAAGGCCCCGACGCGCCGCTCGACGACGCGGAGTCGCTGTACCCGTGGATCCACTTCGGGCTCACCAGCGAGGACGTGAACAACCTCGCGCAGCGCCTCCTGCTCAAGCCCGCGGTGAGCGAGGTGATCGTCCCCGCGGTCCGCGAGGTTCGCGACGCCTTAGTCGAGCTGGCACACGAGTACCGCGACGCGCCGATGCTGGCGCGCACCCACGGCCAGCCGGCGACGCCGACCACGTTCGGCAAGGAGATGGCGGTGTACGCCGCGCGGCTCGGCCGCGCGCTCGGCCGGGTCGTCGTCGCGAACGAGGACCTCTCCGGGAAGCTCGCGGGCGCCTCGGGCACCTACGCGGCCCACCGCGCCGCCTACCCTGAGGTGGACTGGCGGGCGTTCTCCGCGTCGTTCGTGCGCGGCCTCGACCTCGAACACACCGCGCTCGCGACGCAGGTGAACCCCTGCGACGACCTCGCTGCGCTGTTCGACGCGCTGCGGGGCGTCAACAACGTCCTCCTCGATCTGGACCTCGACGCGTGGCTCTACGTCTCCGACCGATACCTCGGGCAGGAGGCCGTCGAGGGCGAGACGGGGTCGTCGACGATGCCCCACAAGGTGAACCCGATCGACTTCGAGAACAGCGAGGGGAACCTCTCGGTGGCGAACTCGGACCTGACGTTCCTCGCCGACTACGTGACGAGCTCGCGGCTTCAGCGGGACCTCTCCGACTCGACGGTCAAACGCAACGTCGGCGCCGCGCTGGCGCACTGCCTGATCGGCTACTCGAAGGCCGCGGACGGGCTCGCGACGGTCGTCCCGAACGAGAGCGTCATGCGCGAGGAGCTCGACGCGACCCCCGAGGTGATCGGCGAGGCCGTCCAGACGATCCTGCGCCGCGAGGGCGACACCGAGGCCTACGAGCGCGTGAAGGCGCTCTCGCGCGGCCGGTCGGTGACGCTCGACGACTTCCGGGAGCTGTTCGCGGACCTCGACGTCGACGACGAGGTCCGCGCGGAACTGGCGGCGCTGACGCCCGCCGGCTACACCGGGCTCGCCGACGAGCTCGTCGACGGAGTCGGCGACGCGGGCGGGTCGACGAACGAGTAGCGACGCTTCAGCGCTTGCGAACGTCGATCTCTCGCGTCGCGATCCCCTCGTGGTCGACGAGGCGGCGGTACTCCGCGGCGAGGGCTGTCGCGTCGATCGCTGTCGGTCCGGCGTCGGGACGGACGGGGGAGCCGATCCGGACGTACGTGACGGACACGTCGTCGAGGGCCGCGTCCAGCGAGAGCGCGAGCCCCCGGGCGGCCGGCGCGACCGCTCCCCACTCGACTTGCGCCGTCACGGGCGGCTCCGCGAACGTCGTCCCGCTGAAGAGGACGGTCCCCTCGGTCTCGCGGAGGTCCGGCAGCGCCGCGCGGACGCACGCCATTGACCCGGCGACGCGCACGTCGAAGAGTTCGCGGAGCCGGTCGGCGCTCGCGTCGTCGACCGGGTTCCCGCCGCCGCCCGACGCGTTCAAGACGAGCACCTCCGCGGGACCGAGCTCGTCGCGAACGCGTTCGAGGGCCGCCTCAACGGCAGCGTCGTCGGTCACGTCGGTCGGGATCGCGACGGCGTCCCCGCCGAGGTCCGCAGCGAGCGTGCGCACGTACTCCTCGGAGCGCGCCAGCAGCGCGACCGCGAACCCGTCGTCGTGGAAGCGCCGCGCGACGGCGGCCCCGATTGTCGGGCCGACGCCCGCGATCACGGCGACTCGCGTCATACCTGATCGGGGCGGCCGGCAATCATATACGTTGGGTTGCGGCGGGTGAGGGCACAAGGCGTTTACCGCTCGCTCGCGGATCCGGGCCCGATGCCCTCCGAAACCAACGACGAGACGTACTCGATATTCGGCGACGACGAACTGATCGAGAACGAGGCCGATGACGAGCGCGAAAACCGGCGAAACGACTCCGGCGGCCGCGGCGACGGGTCCGGGTCCGACGACCGCCGCGACTCGCTCGGCGGGAGCGGCGAGGACGGCTGCCCGAAGTGCGGCGGCACGGAGACGGAGACCGACGAGATCGCCACCAGCGGGACGGGACTCACCAAGATGTTCGACGTCCAGAACCGGAGCTTCGTGGTCGTCTCCTGTGCGAACTGCGGCTACTCCGAGCTGTACAAGGGCCAGTCGTCGGACAACGCGATCGACTTCTTCCTCGGGTAGGCCGCGGGGTGACGACGGACGGCCCGAACCCCCACCGAGCGATCGACTTTTGTCGGGAGCGCAACCAGCCGCGGTATGGTCTCCGTCCGACCGCTCGCGTCCCTCCCGGTCGTCGCCGCCCCCGCCCGGTACCCGTACGCCCGGCGGGTCGGCGAGGTGAACGGTGACCCGGTGCTCTGGACGATCGACGCCGCGCCCGAGGCCGCCCTCGCGACCGCGCTCGGGATCGTCAGCCTGCTCGCGGTCTCCACCTGACGAACCTGATCGCGGGCGGCGCCCGGCTGATGGCCGTCGCGCTGCTCGGCGTCAAGGCCGGGACGGACGCCGGCGCCGCGAGCGACGGCGACCGCGTCACGGTCGACCGGGGAACGGAGACGTGCGGCGCCGCCGACCGCGAGCGCGATGTCCCGGTGCGCGACGCCGGGGAACAGGCCGACGCGGGCGAGACCGCTGACGCGGGAGCGAACAGCGAGGCGGACGGGCCGGACGCCGACGACTTCGAGTTCGGCGATGACCTCGCCGATCCGCACGCGGGCGATACGGGAGGCGACGCCGACGGCCGTCGGGACGGGCGCGACTGACCCGCCCGGAGCGCTTATTCGCCTCCGAGCGTCAGGACGGACATGGCTCCGACGCTCGTGAGCGCGGCCGTGGGGGCGCTGCTCGCGGCCGCGCTGCTGGGCGACGCGTTCGATCGGCGCGCGGTCGCGGTCGTCGTCGCCGCCGCGGTCCTCCCCGGCCTCGACGCCGCCGCGAGCCTCGCCGTCCCCGGCGCGACGAACGCCCTCCTCCACGCCGTCTGGGCGCCGCTTCTCGCCGGCGGACTGCTCTACTGGGACGGGGAACTGCGCTCGGCGTCGACCCTCCGGGAGCAGGGCGGCCCCCGAGCGGTTCGGGTCGCGTGGGTCGCGCTCGCGTCGTTCGTCGTCGCCGGGGTCGGCGCGGCGCTGTTCGCGGGCGAGGGCGCGGCGCTCCTCTACCCGCTGGAGGACGCGCGCTACCTCGTCCGCGGTCGATTGGTGTTCTCGACTCAGGAGGGGGTCGTCCAGACGTTCCTGACCCCGGGCGCGACGGGGGCGGGGATCCTGCCGATCGAGCGCGTCGGCGGGGCGGTCGCCGACCCGGTCTCCTCGTGGATCAACCCCGACGGGCGACCGGGGTTCGATCCGGGTGCCGACCGCGAGTTCCGGTTCGTCGAGGCGGGGTGGCAGTTAGTCGTCGTCGCCGCCGCGGCCGCGACGCTCGCCGTCCGGTTCCGGTTCCGCGGCGAAGGCGCGGGGGTGAGCCGCTGAATGCCCTCGACAGTCGTCCACGCCGGGTTCGCGCTGCTGCTCGCGGCGGGACTGCTCGGGGCCTACTACGACCGGCGTGCGCTCGCGGTCCTGGTCGTCGTACTTGTCCTGCCGGAGGCGGACAGCTTCCTCGGGCCGATCATGCCCGGCGCGCACCGCACGGTCGGGCACAACTTCGTCTTCCCCGCGGTCGCGGCGCTGGCGCTGTACGTCGACACGCGGGTCCGGGAGCGGTCGTGGCTCCGGGACCGGCTCTCGCCGCGGTGGATCGCGGTCGCGTGGGTCGCGCTGTGCGTCCACGCGTTCGCGCACGTCGCGATCGACTGGACCCACCTCGACGGGGTGAACGCGTTCTGGCCGCTCCGCGACCGGTTCTTCCAGCTGGACGGCGAGGCGGTCTACTCGACGGCCGACGGGTTCGTCCAGACGTTCGTCGACGTGCGGGTCGACCCCGAAAGCGGGTCGCGGACCGTCGACGCGGGCGCGGGCGGCACCAGCGAGTCCGTCCACGTCAACAACCCAGTCCAGCCGCGCGACCCGGACGTCGACGTCGAGGAGCCTGTCGACCGGCGCTTCCCGATCGCGAACAGCGGGTGGCGGCTCTACCTGATCGGGCTCGGGCTGTTCGCGCTCGTCGCCCGGCGGTTCCAAGGCGACGGCGTCGCGGACGACGCCTGACGGCCCCCCGAGATCCGGGGGACTGCGGCGCCCCTAACATGGTATGACCGCAGGGTAAACCGTCCCGGACGCGTAGCGAGACGTAATGACACCCCAACCGGACGCGGACCTATCGGAGGCGACCGAGCCGCTGGCCGGGGAGTCGATCGCCGTCGTCGGCGCCGGCTTCGGCGGGCTCTCGACGGCCTCGTACCTCGCCGACGCCGGGGCGGATGTGACGGTGTTCGAGCGCAACGAGCACCCCGGCGGGTACGCCGGGCGGATCGAGCGCGACGGGTTCCGTATCGACACCGGCCCGTCGTGGTACCTCATGCCGGAGGTGTTCGACCGGTTCTTCGAACACTTCGGGCGATCGACGGACGACTACTACGACCTGGTCGAGCTCGACCCGCTGTACGAGGTGATCTGGAAGGACGGCGACCGCGCGTCGATGCCGGCCGACCGCGAGGGACAGAAGGCGCTGTTCGAGTCCTACGAGTCCGGCGCGGGCGACGTGCTCGACGACTACCTCGCCGACGCCGCGGAGGCGTACGAGCTCGGGATGGACCGGTTCGTCTACCCGAGCCGGTCGCGGCTGCGCGACATGGTCGACGCCGACGTGCTCCGGTCCGGGCGGGCGCTGCCGAAGCTCCGCGGGATGGACGACTACGTCGGCGACTACTTCGACAGCGAGAAGCTCCGGCAGATCGCGGAGTACAAGCTCGTGTTCCTCGGCGGGTCGCCGTACAACACGCCCGCGATCTACACGCTGATGAGCCACGTCGACATGAACCTCGGCGTCTACCACCCGGTCGGCGGGATCGCGAGCGTCGTCGACGCGATGGCCGACCTCGCGCGCGACCTCGGGGTCACGATCCGGACGAACGAGCCGGTGACCGCGATCGAGCCGTCGGTGCCGGCGGCGACGCCGACGTTCACCGTGGAGACGGAGCGACGCGCGATGGGCGAGTCCACCGCGGCGGCGCGGTCGGCGCGCTTCGACCGCGTCGTGGCGAACGCGCCGCCGCCGCACGTCGAGCGCGACCTCCTCCCGACCGGGACCGTCGACCGCGAGTCGTACTGGGAGTCGCGGACGTACGCGCCCTCGGCGTACCTCTCGTACATCGGCGTCGAGGGCGACGTTGACCTCGACCACCACACGCTGGTGTTCCCGACCGACTGGCGGCCGCACTTCGACGACATCTTCGACGAGCCGGCGTGGCCCGACGACCCCGCATACTACGTCCACGTCCCGTCGAAGACGGACCCCGAGGCGGCGCCCGACGGGCACGAGGCCGTCTTCCTGCTCGTCCCGCTGGCGGCCGGGTTGGAGGACGACCCCGAGACGCGCGAGCGGTTCCGCGACCTGGTGTTCGACGACCTCGCCGAACACGCCGGCGTCGACTTCCGCGACCGGATCGTGTTCGAGGAGACCGCCTGCGTCTCCGACTTCCGGCAGCGGTTCAACGCGCCCCGTGGCACGGCGCTGGCGCTGTCGCACACCCTCGAACAGACGGGGCCGCTCCGCCCCGCCCACCGCGCCCCCGGCGTCGACGGCCTCTACTACGTCGGCGCGTACACCAACCCCGGCATCGGGATGCCGATGTGCCTGCTCAGCGGCGAACACGCCGCCGAGGCGGTCGTCGAGGACGCGACCGGCGGGGGCGTGCTCCCGTCCGTCGTCCCCACGTCGACGCTGCGGTGAGGGGCGCGTTCGGAGGCGATTTTACTCGACGCCCGCGTCCGGCCCGTCGATCGGCTCCGGCTCTTGGACCGCGACCCAGTGCGTGACGGTCCCCGCGTCCCCGAACAGCGGCCGCAGCGTGACGCGGTTCGCGAAGGGAGTACCGTCCCGGCGACGGTTGCGGAGTTCGACGGTGACCGCGGACCACGTCGACAGCGCCTCGCGGAAGTCCGCGCGGGGGTCGGCGGCGGCGTCCGGATCCTGAAACAGCCGGGGGTTCCGCGAGTGGACCGGCTACTGTCTATTATCCACCTCTCCGAGCCCACGGGTCCGTACTAGACCTCGTATGCCG
>NZ_NEWI01000089.1:0-12233 GCF_002135005.1 Halorubrum sp. SD612
GCGGTCGTCGTCGGGAGCCCCTTGTCCTCGGCGTCGCTCACGTCGACGATCTCGGACTCGACCTGCGACTGGGTCGTCCACTCGTCGTCGCCGTCCTCGCGCCCGATCTCGTACCCGCAGGAGTCGCACACCCAGTGGTCCTCGCCCGCGCCGGATTTCATCATGGATCCGCACTCGTCGCAGAACTTCATGCCCGAACCTACCGCGGATCGTATATAAACGGCGGGATCGCAGACGGACGCCGGGTGGAGGCGTTGGCGAGCGCCGGGAAGAGTCGCGGGCGGACGCCGACCGGGCCGCCGGCGTCTCCCCCGTCATTCCACGTCGACGTGTTCGGCGAGCGCGAAGCGGACACGCTCCTCCTCGGGCCCCTTCGTCTCTCGACCGGTGACGACGACCTCGCCGATGTCGGACGTGTTCGCGACGTGCGTCCCCGCGCAGGCGGTGCGGTCGTACGGCTCGTCGCCCTCGTCCGCGCCAGCTATCTCGACGATCCGGAGCTCCTCGATCGAGTCGGGGAGGAGGTCGATCCGCGTCCGGTCGGTGTCGAGCGTCGCCTCCGCGGTCTCGCGGTCCATCATGTAGCTCGACACCGGTCGCGCGTCGGCGACGAGCTCGTTGAGCCGCGCCTCGATCCGGTCGAGGTCGTCGTCGGTGAACCGCTCGTAGGCCGCGTCGAGACGCGCCCGGTCGGCGTACAGCTGGTTCCCGGTCGTCTGCGCGTCGAACTCGTCGAGCAGCAGCGCCGACAGCAGGTGCTGTGCGGTGTGGTACCGCGAGTGCGCCACGCGGCGGTCGGCGTCGATCTCGCAGGTTACGTCGGTTCCCGGCTCCGGGAGCGCGGGTGCCTCGTCCGAACTACCAGCGTCTCCGGTCGGTTCGACCTCGTGGTGGACCGTGTCCGCCATCTCGGTGTCGACGACGCGCCATGGAGCGTCCCCGTCGCCGTCGGTCGCCCGGATCGTCCCGGTGTCATGCGGTTGCCCGCCGCCGGTCGGGTAGAAGTGGGTCCGGTCGAGGACGATCCGGGCCGGGTCCGAGAGGACGCGCTCGACGGTCGCCTCGAACGTCGTCACCGCGTCGTCCGCGAGGTAGAGTCGCTTGGTCACGGATACAGGAAAGGTCGCCGCCGAAATATATCCACGGCTCGCCGTGGCCGCTTCGGAACGCACCGGCCGGAAAGCCATCCCGCGGCGGCAGAGTTGGGCACCCTCATGTCTCTGAGCGGCCGTGTTGAATCGCCAGACAGCAGTGGGGTGAGCCGCTAAATAAAGGGGGGTTGAAATGGGAGAGTCCAGTTCGACCTTCACAGGGTACTGGGGCCTGATCCACACCAGTAGTTATCATACGCAATACTTTGACCGAAAGCTTATCAATTTCAGATTGACGACGTTTTCATAACATCCTGCCGGGGCACTTGATGCTGCTTCGTCGAGAATACCCATGACACCGCCCACCACACCTCGAAGACGGGAACGGGGGCAGTCGACCCTCATCGGGTTCGTCCTGTTGATCGGGATGATTGTCGTAGCAGCGTCGGTAACTCTCTACTTCGGAACGGCCATGATGGGCGATCTCAGGGGCGAAATTCAGGGGCAAGACGCGGAACAGACGATGCGGGAGATTGACTCCCGGCTGAGTGAGGTCGCGTTCAGCGACAACCTCGAACACACGCTCGCTTTCGACCCCAGCGAGGGGCAATCGGTACGCGTCGCCGACAACGCGGAGATGGTAATCGAACTCGACGGCGGCCCGAGCTGTACCCCGTTCGTGATTCCGATGGGATCGCTTCACTACGAGAGCGACGGTTACTCGACCGTCACCTATCAGGGCGGTGGGATCTGGAAAGGGACGCCGAGCGGCAACGAGATGATCTCACCCCCCGATATGGAGTACAAGGACGGAACGCTGACGTTTCCGTCTGTGAATATCAACGGCAGCGCCGGCGGACAGGTGGAGACGCTCCAGGCAACCAAGAACCTCGAATACTCTCGTGAACGGTCTCGCGAGTACTCTCAACTGATGGCGAACTGTTCGAACGCGTCGCAAATGACCGTTACCGTCGAGAGCCGCTACGCCGACGTGTGGGGCGAATACCTCGAAAGTGAAGTCTCGACGAATTCGACGTACGACCTCGACAACGCCGATCCCGACGACGACTCGGTGACGGTAACGATCTCCGAAGGCGTGGACTTCGGCGTCGGGGGGAATGAAAGCGAAATCAGCGTCTCGGAGAACGCGACTGTCTCGACGACGGTCCTGGGAACGGAGGTGTCCAGTCAGACACCCATCTGGTGGGGCGGTATGCGAAAATACTGGGCCCCGGTTACGATGGGAGTCGTAACCGACGACGAACAGATGCGGCCGTGGCCCGACGGACCGTACGATCCCGGTGACCCCGTCACCGCCGAACAGAACCTCAACGACCGAGAGACCCAGCTCTCCGAGTGGACTCACGAGTTCGAAGTCGAGGCGGGAGCGACAGTGTCGATCCGAGCGACGCAGTGGTCGTGTGCCGATTACGACTACGCTGGGGCGGACACGTACGACGGAACGACGTGGTATCACTACAACTGCGACGATCTCGGCTCGGTGAACCTCCGCACGGACGCGTCGGCGGGTGAGAACCCGGAGAACGTCAGAGTGCTCAAGAACGGCGACGAGATGCCGGTGATAGAGACGAGGTACCGGCAACGCAACGCCGAAGAAGTTCTCGGCCCACTGCTCAACGAGACGGGACACCTACAGCTAGAGGACAACCAAGTGGTGTTCCTCTTCGAGATCACTGACCCGGACGCCACGTGGGAGAGCGCGAAAGACGATATCGGCGATCCCAATTACAACGACGCGATCGCACTCTTGGAGATAGAGGACCAGGAGGGCAAGGAGGTCGCCGGCGGGTTCGAGATCAGACTGACGACGAACGAGGTCATCATCGAGACCGCCGACAAGTGAGTGAATCGCTCAGCCGATCGAAATCGAACCGCTCGTCTCGGACTTGACCGGGCCCTGCCGTCACGGGCCTGTTACGGCAAGAGCCCCACCGTCACCTTGGTCGTCCGAACGAATACGGTATCGGCCTCGCACGTGTAGCCCGCCGCCGTCTGGTTCCATCCCTCGCGTTCGGCGAACCACCCTTCCCAAGCTTTCTCGTGGCGTGACTCCTCGACCTGGATCGTTACGTTTTGGGCCACGTCGGCCTCGTTGACGACGGTCCCGTTTTCCCGCCTCGGATAGTATATTCCGGAATCCTGCTTCGCGACCGTGACCAGTACCGATCCGTCCACACTCGTCGATGTGACGTTACCGCGCGGATCGATCTCGACCAACGAGATGATCGCCTCCCCGTCTCGACACGTCACGGTCGGTGGGCGTGACACGAATCCGTAGCCGTCGTTCGTCCGTAGGACCGCCCCGTTCTCGTAGCTTATCTCGGTCTCGTCTTTCGTGTACGAGAGTGACCCGGTTCGGACGGTCTCCGCGAACGTCCCGTTATCGAGTCCAACAGACACGGTGAACCTCGCGGTACGGTCCAGCGATAGCGTGCCTCCCGAGAGTCGGAACTCGCCCGCCCGTGTCGGGGCGTTTCCCCGCTCGATGTCGTGAAAGTTCTCCGCGAGCACCGACATCGCGCGCTCGGTGTTGTGTATCTGTTCCTCCTGTTGTTGTTCGGTGATAGCGGCGAATCCGCCGGTGTACACGGCGCTGACAGCGAGTAGGATGAGTGAAAACGAGAGGACGAATCCGACCATATCGCTTACGGCGCGCTCGTTCGCAGTCATGGCTACACACGCTCCACGCGGACCGCGGTCCCGTTGTGAACGAGTCTGATCTCCCCTCCGAAGGCGGTCGACTCGACGGTGTCGATGTCGTCGCGGACGGGGATCACGACCGGGGCTTCGATCGCCCGCGATTCGAGCACGAGGCAGGCGTCCGACCGACAGTCTCCGTAATTCGATGTCAGTCGCACTCGGTAGCGCGAGTTCACGACCCGCTCGGGATGTGACGTCTCGACGGTCATCGTCGAGTTCGTCGGGTCGGCGACGCGGTCCAGTGCCGTGAGTTCGGTCCCGATCCGTTCTCCGATCGTCGTGAGTTCGCCCTCTACCGCCCGCTCACGCTGCGTCTCGACCGCGCCGCCCGCAGTGATCATAAGCCCGGCGATCAGCACGGAGGTAATCCCCATCGTGAGAACGTGTGTCAACGCGACCGAAACTCCCCGCCGGTCGCCGCGAAGCCGGTCTGTTACACCGATGCCTTTCATTCCGAATCACCACCGATCCGAACCGTTATCTGCGACTCCGCAGACACTTTGTCGCTCACGTATTCGACATCGACGACGGCAGTCGACAGCTCGCGGCTCACGTACGGCTGACCGTCACCCGGGTCGGTGTGGAAGTTCCCGGAATCGACGTCGCTGGCCTCGTCGACGAGGAGATGATACGCACCGTCGGACCGGTGACCGTTTTCAACGCGAAGGTCGTACGGGGCGTTCAGTCCTGGAGCGAACGCGAAGCGCTGGGTCCCGTTGATCGCTCCACCAGTGACGTTCACCCGAGTCGCGTTCCCCGAGACCGACTCACTGACCGTGGTTCCGTTGTCGTACGTGACGTCGACGCTGACGGTATTCGACGGGCCTTGGCTAACGTTGAGGCGCCAATCGCCGCCGTCTTCACCCCTGGCGATGAACGTCGTCGGCGTCGGGCTCCGCGGTTCTATGACGAGCTCGAACGGGGTGGATTCGTTGAACGTCGCGTCCTCCACGAGGGTCCAGTGGCTTTGGTTCGCCCGCGAGAGGACGGCTCGTGAGCGGTTGCGCTGCCGAAGAACCTCCCTTTCGAGTTCGGACGCGCTCTCGTTCAACGTCACATCAAGATACGCCGGCCGCCGGTCGACGATCTGCTCCGCCTTCCGATCGCTGTAAACGGTCAACGTCGCGTTCAACTCGTGGATGTCGACGTAGCCGTCTCGTTGTTCAAGCCGGTCGGTGAGGCGGTCGACATCCGTTCGAACGACTTCCAACTGTCGCTCTACTTCGTTCATCTCCCCGAGAGAATTTCCGGGATTGGTGTTTTGGGTGTAGATTGTAGAGTTCAGCACGACGACGAGTGCCAATAGGCTCGCTGCCATCACGACCGCCCCCACGAGCATCAGTTGACCGCGGTCGTCGAGTTTCGGGATCACCAGACGATCACCCGAACTTCGACCACGTTTACCAAGGTCGGGTCGTCGAGGTCCTCGGCGTAGAACTTCGAGACGTTCCCCCCGAGGGTACCGCCGGGACTGTGTGTCAACTCCATCCCGTCGTGAAGCGCTATCGAACGGGTCGCGGTGACCGCGTTTCGACCGGGAGTTCCTTGGACGAACAGCGGCTCCGTCTCCGTCGTCTTCCCCTGCGTCTGATAATCCAGATAGACGTTGTACCGATAGAACCGGGAAGTGAACGTCTCTTCGAGGAGAAGGCACAGCGTGAGTGGCTCGTCCGCTATCGTGTCGGGGCAGTCATCGCCGGGCTGGTACGCGGTCGGCCACCCCGATTGTCCGTCTTGGGAGTCCCAGTACAGTGCGGCTTCACGAAGCGCGTCCCGCTCGTGAGCGGTCGCGAGAACGTCGTCCGTCTGCGTCCCCAACTGTGCCATTGTGTCGCGATCGATCGTTCCGGCCGTTGTGGGGGTAATTACCACCGCAGTCGTCGCTAACAGTAGCGCCGTGAGGATCACGACTGCGGAAATAACGCCTTCGAGAGTGTACGCTTGCCCGCGATCCGCGTCGGACGGCGGTCGCCGTTTCGGCGGACCGGCTACCATAGTCGCACCTCGATACGACAGGTGGCCGTACAGGTGTGGTTCCCTACGTAGCCCGACTCCGGGACGACGACGCGTGTCGCAGCGGCCGTGGACTCGCCCTGATACGGTGGACCGACTGTATGTTGGACCGTCCCGTTTCCGTCGACGAGCGTCACGTTCACCTCACTCTGTTCGGCCGTCGGTATTCCGTCTAAGTTAGACTCGTTCGCGAAAAACGAGTCAGTGCCAGCGCCGTCGAGCACGTTCTTCGAGTCTGGTTGAGTGATCTCCGCGAGGACTTCGGCGGCGTACCTATCGGCCTGTGCGGTCTGTGAAGCGTCAACAGGCGCCGTAAACGGTGTGAAGAGAGTCGGGATGAATCCCACGACGAACGCAGTCGTGAGGAGAAATATCGACACCCCGATGACGTAGTCTTGGAGCGTCTGGCCGCGACTATCCGACGTGAGTCGCTTCGATTTGCGAGGTGGGGTCACTTCGAGTTACCTTACGATCGTTACGGAGGGTGTGTGCGTTCCGCGGGATGGTCGCTGGTGTTATACATCCGATTTCGGTCGGACAGAGGACCGACCTCGGAGAGAGTGGCTCTGTACGAGATAGGACATTAGCTAGTATTCGGACGGAGTCGATATATAAAAACCGCGTTTAAATTATTAATTCTAGTAAATTACAGACAACGCCCTCGGGGCGATCTCACATCTGCGAGAAGTTTGTGGAGACCCGAGTAGAGGATGCATTTCCCGTTGTGACCGTCCCATCGGTAAATGTCGGTACCCCGTCGGGAGGCGTGTTAAATTGCCATACAGCAGCGAGGTAGAGCACTAACTCAGAGGGGCTGAAGCGCGAGACTCTTGTCACTTACCACCCAAATTTCCCGCTTCATCGAGGAGGTTGTGTCGGTTGTTCGAAGAGTTCCCGGCGATAGAGGCGAATCTACCCCCCTCCCCTCCCCAGGATGGTGGCGGTCAATTCGTTGACTACGTACTTGCTTTCCTCCGTTGTCTCCAGATTCATCCCGATGCGTCGTACCGCATGACGATCGACTCGCCCAAGGAGATGGTATAAATGGCTGAGGAGGTCGGCCGCTTCGAGGCCGATCCCCCCGCGCCGTCTTCGTTCTCCGACATCCCGACGACGAAGTCGAGGACCGTCTGCGCGCGGTCACCCGACATAGATCCACACCCCCAGCGCCAGCGTCATCAGGACCACGGCGTACTTGACGCCGGAGACGAGCTCCGCGTCGCGGATGTAGCCGCTGATGAACCCCGAGAGGATGGCCTGGATCGTCACCGCGTGGAAGAAGAGCATCGAGAGCACGTCCGGGTCGACGCCGCCGCCGCCACCGAACCCCGCCCCGCCGGCGCTCCCGCCGCCGTCGCTCTGGGAGACCAGATCGCCCATCACGTCGATGAACTGGGTCTGGAGAATGGCCATCACGCCGAGCAGGGTGATGTACGTCATCACGATGATCGCCACCTGCATCCGGGTGCGCGACTTGCGCTCGCGCTCGATGTCGTCCTGGTTCTCCGAGGCCTGCGCGGCCGTCGTCAGCACGTCCGTGATCTGCGAGGAGGCCTCCTGCGCCTCGGCGATCAGCTTCACCGTCCGGGCGAGCCGGGGCACCGCGTACGAGTTGTTGAACTCCACTAAGGCGTCGCGCAGGCTCATGCCGTAGTTCACCTTCGCGTGGATCACCTCGAACTCCTCCGCGAGCTTCCCGGTCGACGTGTCCGAGACCGTGCGCACGGATTCGAGCAGCGTCTGCCCGGTGTCGTTCGCGGAAGAGAGCTTCCGGAGCGTCTCCGAGAGCTTCCCGGTCACCGCCCGCCGCGAGCGCTGGTGCCACTCGTAGAATACCCCGAGCGGGATCATCACGACGTAGGCGGGCACGTAGAGCCAGACGAACGCCGACCACACCGGCCGGGCGATCCAACCGTCGACCGTCGTCGGCGCCGAGCCGGCGGCGACCGCGACGCCGACCAATGCGAGCGCCGCCGGCACGGTCAACGCGAGGGTGTACAGCGGGTTCTCGCGCAGAAAGATGTGCGGCGCCGAGAGGATCTCCCTCGTCTTGTGGGTCCCCTCGCGGTCGCGAATGCGGTCGAAGACCCCGAAACTCCCGACGAACGACTCCACGAGCCCGAAGTGGAGCAGCCCCTCCCGACTCGTCTGCCGGAGCCGCTCGCTCCCGCCGTCGGGCTGGAGGTAACCGTCGCCCGGGTCGTCCTGTTTCACCGTCGAGACCAAGACGAGGAAGCCGACGCCGACGAGCGGGATGAGCAGGTACACCGTGACGTACAGGAGCCGGTCGTCGGCCTCGCCCATCATCCCCATGATGACGAGGATGATGATGAGGAGGAGCGGGAACAGGGAGAGCGTCATGTACATCTCGCCGAACAGCTCCAGTGTCTCTAAGGTCATCTCGCGCTCCTGTTTCGACGTGCGGAGGTGTTTCTCCTTTTTGTCCTTCAGGAAGCCCTCCATGTCGCCGCCGGAGTTGACGATAGAGAGCATGTCGGCGAGGAACTGCGAGAGCTCGTCGGAGGGGGTCTCCAGCGACTGCTGGCGGATCGCGTTTCGGTAGTCGGTCCCGAAGTACTCCGTCTCGTTGACGATGCTCTGGAACTCGCGGGACACCTCCCCGTAGGTGTCCTCGGCGGTCGCCATCGCGCGGAGGATCTCGAGCTGGTTGAGCCCGCCGACCGATAGCGCGTACATGAACGACACCGAATCCGCGAGCAGGAGGTTGATCTCGCGCTTCCGCGAGGAGGCCCGCGAGTACGGGACCGCGACGAGTCCCCCGAATCCCACCGCGAAGCCGATCGAGCCGAAGACGAGCCCGCTGAGAAGCACGGCCGTCGGCACGACAAGTGAGCGCAGCGTCGCCTGAACGCCCGGCGTCGGCGCGGGGATCCCGAGCGAGAGCGCCTCCGGATCGATCAGCCCGAGCGAGAACACGCCGTAGCCGACCAGCGTGCCGAGCGCCCAGAGCGCCCCGCCGACGAGGAGGCCGACGGCCAGCGCCAGCGAGACGTACATCTCGACCTGGTCCGGCATCCGCGCCTCCGCCAGCTTGCGCTCCACGTCCGCGACGAAGTCGCCGTCGGCGTCGAACAGCAGCTCGAATATCGGGTAACACAGCTCTGCGAGCACGTTCGCGTCCACGCCGCCGTCGCCCGCGTCCACGTCGAGGCTCACGGCTCGGCCCTCGCGACGGACACGGCGCTACCCCTCCTCCGCGGGCTCGACGGCGCCGAACCCCCAGTCGTCGATGTCGTCGGTCGCCGCGCCGTCGGCGTCGTCGGCCGAGGCGCTCTCCGCGTCGTCGGACTCCGACTCACGGTCATCGGAGTCCGCCTCGCCGCCGGAACCGACCGCGCCGCCGTCGGCCTCCGCGTCGGCGGTCTCGTCCGTTTCGGGGTCGGCGGCGCTGAACCCCTCGCCCACGTCGGTCGACGCGTCCCCCTCGGACCGCGCCGACGGGGCCGAGAGTACGTCGACCCCGTCATCGAACGGCTCGCCGAAGTCGATGTCCCCCGGCGCGCCGGAGCCGTCGTCGGCGGGAGCGGCGCTCGCTTCTGGAGTCCGTTCGAAATCGGCGTGACTCGGGTCGGTAGGCGGCTCCGGCGAGGAGTCGGCGGCGGGGTCGGGGTCCGTCTCCACGGGATCGCTTCGGCCCGAGTCCGAGCCGCTCGGCGCTCCGTCGGCCGCGGTCGCCTCCGTGGCCGCCTCGGCGAGCGCCTCGCGGTCGCCCGTCGACTCTGCCTCGATGTCGCGGGCGTGGTCCATCTCGAGGGGCGCGTCCGCGACGGAGTCCGGCACGTCGCCCCGATAGGTCTCGAACAGGTCCTCGGCGGCGTCGAGTATCTCCGCGGCCTCCCGTTCGCCGTCCGCGTCCGGCGTCGGCCGCGGGACGAGCGCTTCCTTCTCGCGGTCGACGTTGATCAGCACCGACTCCATCTCGCGGAGGTCCTCCAGCGACCGCTCCAGCTCGTCGTTGGCCATCAGCGCCAGCACGGTCTCCGGGTCGTTGATGAACGCCTGGAACGTGGCGGCCACCTGCGCGTAGCTGTTGAGTCCGCGGTCGATGAGGTACGCGAGGACGACGCGACGCTTCCGGAGCTCCTCGTTCAGCGTCTCGCGGCTCCACCCGCGGTCGAACATGATGTCTTCGAGGGTGTTCGAGTCGCCCATCTGGAGGAACTCGTCCGTCTCCGCCTGCCACTGGAACACGTCTTGGACGTTGATCTCGTCGTTCTCGGCGTCGTAGTGGTTGATCTCGGTGATCGACTTGTTCCGGCGCACCTTCTTCCCCTGAACGCGGGTGGAGGTCTGGATGGAGACCAGATCGAGGGCCGTGAACATCGTCTTCGAGACGTTGATCGGGTCGGTGGTGAACCGCTTGAGCACCTCGCCGACGGAGTCGGCGTGGAACGTGGTGTAGGTGGTGTGGCCGGTCGACATCACCTGGAAGGCGGTGCGACCCTCCTCGCCGCGGATCTCGCCCATCACGATGTAGTCGGGGCGCTGGCGGAGCGCAGCCTCCAGGAGGTCGAACTCGTCGATGTCGCCCTTGTCGTCGTCGGAGAAGGAGGGGCGCGTGACGGAGGCGATCCAGTTGCGCTGCGGGAGCTCCACCTCGCGGGTGTCCTCGATCGAGACGATCTTCGCGTTCGAGGGGATAAAGAGGGAGACGGCGTTCAGGCTCGTCGTCTTCCCGGACGCGGTGCCGCCCGCGAAGATCAGGCTCTTGTGGTTCTCGATCGAGAGCCACAGAAAGGCCATCTCGTCGAGCGAGAACGTCTTCCAGTTGATCAGGTCGATCGGTGTGAAGGGGACGTCGTTGAACTGGCGGATCGTGTAGTTGGTCCCGTGGTCCGAGACCTCGCGCCCGAGCGTGAGCTGGGCGCGCGAGCCGTCCGGGAGCGTGGCGTCCACCTGCGGCCGGCGCTTCGAGATCCCCTTCCCCGAGCGCTGCGCGAGCTTCACGACGAAGTCGTCCAGCTCGTCGGTGCCGTGGTGGACGTTGGTGATGATCTGCTCGTACTCGGAGTGGTAGACGAAGACGGGGGAGTCGTACCCGTCACAGGAGATGTCCTCGACGTTGATGTCGTACTTGATCGGGTCGATCCGCTCGTAGCCCACGAAGTCGCGTTTGAGGTAGTACAGTAACTTCTCGACCTGGTGGGCGGAGAGCGTCCGGGAGTCCTCCGCGAGCACCGCGGGCTCCGGGCGGGCGCTGATCTTCGGCGGGTCTGGCGCCTCCTCGACCGGTGGCTCGTACCCGAGCGACTCCGCGATCCGGCCGGCGATCCCCTCCGTGGGGTCGACGCCGAACCGGTCGACCAGCGTGTCCGCGATGCCGCGCTCGTCGCCCTCGTCCTCGTAGAGCCCGTAGCGGTCGAGCAACGACCGGGTCTCCTCGACTATCACCTCCTCGCGGAACGCCTCGTCGCCGCCCGCGATCGAATCGTCGGCGTACTTGATCGAGGTCCGGAGCTTGCCGGTGAGGAACTCGGTGAGGTCCGTCTCGATCTCCGTCCGGTACGGCTGGACGGCGTAGTACTTCGCCTCGTTCTCCTTCCGCGAGCGGAAGACGATGACGAACGAGTACGGCTTGTTCACCCAGTAGCGCTCCTCCTCGCGGAAGTGCGTCTTCTTCTGCATCGGCACCGCCTTCTCCAGGTCGTACCGGTTCGTCAGCGTGGTGCGGCCCTCGTCGGTCGAGAAGAACGCGTCCTCGTCGACCTCCGGGTTGACGTCGACGGTCCGCTCGTCGACGAGGTCGGCGAGGTCGGCCGCGGCGGTCCCGCCCGCGCCGAGCAGCTCTTCGGTGCGGTCCGGGTCGAAGCCGAGCGCCTCCGTCTTGTCCTCGTGGGTGAACGACAGCGGCACCGACTCTCCCTCCTCGTTCTCCTCGGTCGGCGGGTTCCCGTCCTCGTCGAGGAAGAACTCCTCGCGGTAGTCGTCCCACGTGTAGTACCCTTTCAACACGGGGACGGAGTAGGGGTCGTAACGGGCCGCGCACAGGTCCCAGAGGGCGTCGCCGACGGCGGCGGCGGCGCGGACGCGGTAGTCCGTCTCGCCCGGGTCGAACCCGAGGAGCGTCGCGGGGTCGAAGTCGGTCCGGTCCCACTCGTCCGGGGTCGGCGCGCGCGACGGGACCGGTTCCGCGTCAGCGCCGGCCGCGACGACGACGCCGGGGACGCCGCCCCGGCCGACGGGGTCGTCGAAGACCGTCTCCGGACCGGCGTCGACGGGGACGGCCCCCTCGACAGGTCCGTCGGAACTCGCAGACGCCTCGGAGTCGGCGGGCGCGTCGTCGTTCCCCGGCGCCGCCGCGTCGCGGTTCGGTTCCGCCTCGTCGTCCGCGGACTCGACCGCCTCCGCCGGCGCTGCCGGCCGCTCTCCGGTCGGCACGACGGCGGC
>NZ_NEWI01000008.1:0-38883 GCF_002135005.1 Halorubrum sp. SD612
GCGAGGGGGGGGGCGGGGCGGCGGGGAGGGCGACCCCGTGGGGCATGGGCGTCGCCGTGGCGGGGGCGACCGGCCGGGTCGGGTTCGAGGCGGCGGGCCGGGCGGTCGGTGCCGGTGCCGGCGTCGTCGGCGCCGGCGTCGGAATCGCCTGCCTGCTCCTGATGTGCGCGTCGCCGCCGATCCGGATGGCGGAGTAGGGCGGTTCGCTCCGCCGGCCGCGACCCCCGAGAGCTTTGTCGGCCGGCCGCGACGCGTCGAGCATGTCCGCCATCGACGTCGCCGTCCTCGACCACCACGCGCACGGTATCCCCGCGGCCGACTACGCGGAGATACTCGCCCGACGACTCCCCGACCGCGACGTGCGCCTCGCGGCGACGCCGGCCGACCACGACCGCTCCCTCCGCGAGGCGACGGTCGTCGCCGGGAAGGCGATCGCGGCCGAGGAGGTCGCGGCCGCGGAGAACCTCCGGCTGTTCGCGTGTAACTCCGCCGGCGTCGACCACCTCCCGCTGGACGCGCTCGCCGAGCGCGGCGTCGCGGTGACGAACGCGTCGGGCGTCCACGCCCCGAACGTCGCCGAACACGTGCTCGGCTGGGTGCTGACGTTCGCGCGCCGGCTCGACGAGGGGCGGCGCCGCCAGCGGCGCCGAGAGTGGCGGCGCTTCCGGTCGTTCACCGAGGTCGCCGGCAGCACCGTCGCGGTGGTCGGCCTCGGCGCCATCGGCGAGGCCGTCGCGGAGCGGTTCGCGGCGTTCGACGCCGACGCGATCGGAGTCCGCCACTCGCCGGAGAAGGGCGGCCCGACCGACGAGGTGGTCGGCTACGACGACCTCCCGGACGCCCTGCCGAGGACGGACGTGCTGGTCCTCGCGTGCCCGCTGACGGAGACGACCGAGGGGCTGATCGGCGAGGCGGAGCTCGACGCGCTGCCGACCGACGCGGTCGTCGTCAACGTGGCGCGCGGTGCGGTGATCGACACGCCGGCGCTCGTGGACGCGCTGCGGTCGAACGCGCTTCACGGGGCTGCCCTCGACGTCACCGACCCGGAGCCGCTACCGAGCGACCACGACCTGTGGGGGTTCGAGAACGTCCTCCTGACGCCCCACGTCGCGGGCCACACGCCGCGCTACTGGGAGCGACGCGCGGACGTCCTCGTCGAGAACCTCGGACGGGTCGCCGAGACCGGCGCGTACGAGGGGCTGCGGAATCAGGTGGCGTAAAAACGGGGTTCGGACGGATCGCGGAGGGGCTCCCTACTGGTACGCTTGAATGCCGGTGAGATCCTCGCCGAGGATCAGGGTGTGGATGTCGTGAGTGCCCTCGTAGGTGTACACCGTCTCCATGTTCGCCATGTGGCGCATCGGCGAGTAGTCGGCCGTGATCCCGTTGCCGCCGAGCATCTCGCGGGCGATCCGCGACTGGTCGCGGGCGGTTCTGACGTTGTTCCGCTTGGCCATCGAGACGTGCTGCGGCCGCATCTCGCCCGCCTCCTTGAGGTCCGCGAGCCGGTGGGCGAGCAGCTGCGCCAGCGTGATCTGGGTCGCCATCTCCGCGAGCTTCTCCTGTTGCATCTGGAAGCCGCCGATGGGCTTGCCGAACTGCTCGCGGTCGGTGGCGTACTCGCGGGCCACCTCGAAGGAGTCCCGCGCGGCGCCGACCGCGCCCCACGCGATGCCGTAGCGGGCCTGCGTCAGACACGACAGCGGCCCCTTCATACCCTCGACGCCGGGGAGGCGGTTCTCGGCCGGGACGCGGACGTTCTGGAGGCTGATCTCGCCCGTGATCGACGCCCGGAGGCTGAGCTTCTCGTCGATCTTGTTCGTCGTGACCCCGTCCCGGTCGGTCTCGACGAGGAAGCCGCGGACGGGCGTCCCCTCCTCGCCGTGGTCCTTCGCCCACACGACCGCGACGTCCGCGATCGGGGAGTTCGTGATCCACGTCTTCGAGCCGTTGAGGACGTACTCGTCGCCGTCGGGCTCGGCCATCGTCTCCATCGCGGACGGGTTCGAGCCGTGCTCCGGCTCCGTGAGCCCGAAGCAGCCGACCGCCTCGCCGGCGCCGAGCTTCGGGAGCCACTCCTCCTTCTGTTCGTCGCTGCCGAACGCGTGGATCGGGTACATCACTAAGGCGCCCTGGACGCTCGCCATCGATCGGAGCCCGGAGTCGCACGCCTCCAGCTCGCGCATCAGCAGCCCGTACGCGGTCTCGCTGACGTTCGGGAGGCCGTACCCGTCGAGGTTCGGCGCGTAAAAGCCCATCTCGCCCATCTTCGGAATGAGCTCCGTCGGGAACGTGCCCTCGATCCAGTGGTCTCCCATGTCCGGGACCTCGCCGTCGACGAACGACCGGGCCGAGTCGACGAGCAGGCGCTCCTCCTCGGACAGGGTCGACTCCATGTCGAAGTAATCCAGCATACCAACGCTAGCGATCCCAAGGATAAATAAGTATAGTTGTGTCCGCTGTCCGACCGAAACCGCGGGTTCCGCCGGCCGACCGGCGGCCGCGCCGCGGCCGCCGGGAGCCACACAGCGGGGCGTCTCAGGCCCAGCCGTCGGTCCCGTCGAGCAGGTGGTCCTCGACGACGGCCTCGTCGAGTTCGATCCCGAGCCCGGGCGCCTCCGGCACCGCGATCCGACCGTCCTCGATCAGCGGCTCGTCGCGCGCCAGCAGGTCGTCCCACCAGTCGACCTCCAGCGCGTGGTACTCCAGCAGGTCGAAGTTCGGCGTGGCGGCGCCGAGGTGGACGCACGCCATCGTCCCGACCGGGCTACAGACGTTGTGCGGCGACATCGGCATGTAGTTCTCATCGGCGCGGTCGGCGATCCGCATCGTCTCCGTGAGGCCGCCGACGGTCGTCGGGTCGGGGGTGACGACGTCGACGCCGTGGTCGTAGATCAGGTCCGACAGCTCGAACACGCGGAAGCGGTTCTCGCCGGTCGCGACCGGCGTCCGCGTCGCCCTCGTCACCTCCTTCTGGGCGTCCATGTTCTCGGGCGGGACGAGGTCTTCGAGCCACATCAGGTCGAACTCCTCTAACTCGTGGGCGAGCCGCTTCGCGCTCTCGACGGAGTAGTCCCAGTGGCAGTCGAAGGCGAGGTCGACGTCGTACCCGATCTCGTCGCGCACGGCCGCGACGATCTCCCGTTTCTCCCGGATCGCCGCGTTCGTCAGGCGCCCGTTGTACGGGTCGTTCTCGTTGTCGGCCGGGAGATCGAGGTCGAACTTCAGCGCGGAAAAGCCCATGTCGGTGACGCGGGCGGCCTCGGCGGCGTACGCCTCCGGGGAGTACGCCTCGGCGTCGGCGTAGGCCGTCGCGCCGTCCTCCACGGCGTACGCCTCGCCGGCGTGGCAGTCGCAGTAGAGCCGGACCTCGTCGCGGTACTTCGAGCCGAGCAGCTGGTAGACGGGGAGCCCGAGGATCTTCCCGGCGGCGTCCAAGAGCGCGATCTCGATGCCGGACGCCGCGGTGACGACCTTCCCGGTCGTGCCGCCGTGGCCCGACATCTCCTGGAAGACGTACCGCACGAGCCGCCCGACGTCGAGGGGGTTCTCGCCGACGAGGAACCGGTTCGTGTACTCGACGAGCTCCGGGACGCCGCCGCCGCGGTACGCCTCGCCGATGCCGGTGACGCCGGCGTCCGTCTCCACTCTGATCAGGTTCCACTCGAAGTTCCCCTCGACGACGCAGGCGTCGAGGCCGGTTATCTGTACGTCTCGGTCCGGGTCGCGGGTGTCGATCTGGTCTGAGTAGTCTCGCATGTGTGGTAGTGTCGGTGGTCTCTGTGGTCTCGGAGTCGTCTCGGCGTCAGTCGTCTCTGAACCGCTGGAGCGCGTCCTTGTCGAGCGGGACGCCGTGGCCGGGTCGGTCCGGCAGGTCGATGGTCCCGTCGTCGCCGGGCTTCACGGGGTCGGCGACGACGTCGTCGAACGCCTTCACGTCCATGTCGCGGTAGAAGTACTCCACCCAGAGCCCGTTCTCGATGGCTCCGAGCAGGGAGGCGTGGATGTTCCAGTTGTAGTGGGGCGCGATCTGGATGTCGTACGCCGAGGCGTGGTTGGCGATCTTCAGCCACTCCGTGACCCCGCCGCAGACGGTGACGTCGGGCTGGAGGATCGTCGCCGCGCCGGTGTCGGCGAGCCGGGCGAAGCTGTGTCGGGTCCCCTCGAGCTCGCCGGTGGCGACGGGGTAGTCGATCCCGTCGTTCACCGCGGCCATCGTGTCGACGCGGTCGATCATCACGGGCTCCTCGATGAAGTACGGGTCGTACGGCGCGAACGCGCGGCAGTTGCGGAGCGCCTCCGTGCTGGACTCCCAGACGCCGTTGGCGTCGAGGAGGAGGGTGCGGTCGTCGCCGATCTCGTCGCGCACGGCGGCGACGCGCTCCGCCTCCTCGTCGGCCGACAGGCGCCCGACCTTCATCTTCACCACGTCGTGGCCCTCGTCGAGGTAGCGCCGCATCTCGCCGCGGAGCGCCTCGTGACCCTTGTCGTCGCGGTAGTACCCGCCGCTGGCGTACGACGGCACCGACTCGGAGTGGCCGCCGAGCAGCTTGTGGAGGGGGGCGTCGGCGGCCTTCGCCTTCACGTCCCAGAGCGCGATGTCGACCGTCGAGATGGCGCGCAAGAAGAGGCCGGTCCGGCCGATCTGGACGTTCCCCTCGTACATCTCGTGCCAGAGTCGCTCGGTGTCGCGGGGGTCCTCGCCGACGAGGAGCGGTTCGAGCAGCGACTCGACCGCGTCGGCGATGAGGCCGGCCCCCTCGTACCCCAGCGAGTAGCCGACCCCCTCGTGGCCGGTGTCCGTCCGGACGTACGTGATCGCGTGGTCCCGGTAGGTGAGCGTCCGGTTGGAGAAGGAGACGGGCGACTCCAGCGGCAGCTTGATCGGGAACGACTCGACTTCTGTTATCTGCATGGGTGGTGCGGCGTCACACGGGTACAAGTAGACCGCTGTATCGGCAATGTTCTCAGCCGCGGCGACAGCGGCCTCGCCGACGCCGGCCACCCGCAGCTTTTGTACCGGCGGCGCGAGGGCCCCCACATGGAGTTTCCCGACCGATCCGACGTGGACGGGCTCATCGACCCGCAGCCGCTCCCCGGGTTCGCGCGGGTGCGATACGAGCCGCGAACGGAGCGCCTCGACGACCCGGTCGGGGCGGCGCGGGCGGAGCTGGACGCGCTCGACCTCGACGCCCTCGACCCGGGGGCGACCGTGGCCGTCGGGGTCGGCAGCCGCGGCATCGACCGCATCGACGAGGTCGCTGCGGCGGTCGTCGACGAGGTCGCCGAGCGCGGCTTCGACCCCGTGGTGGTCCCCGCGATGGGCAGCCACGGCGGCGCGACCGCCGAGGGACAGCGCGAGGTGCTGGCGGCGCTCGGGATCACCGAGGAGACGGTCGGCGCGCCGATCGACGCGCGCATGGACGCCGCGGAGCTGGACACGGTCTCCGTGGGCGACGCGGAGACGCCGGTGTACTTCTCGGAGGCGGCGCTCGAGGCCGACGCGGTGCTGGTGGTGAACCGCGTGAAGGCCCACACCAACTTCACCGGGCCGATCGAGAGCGGGCTCGCGAAGATGACCGTCGTCGGCCTCGGGAAGCAGCGCGGCGCGAAGTCGTTCCACTCGACCGCGATCGCCGAGGGGTACGTCGAGACGCTGACGGCCGCGCTCGACGTCATCGAGCGGGAGACCCCGCTCGTCGGGGGGATCGCGCTCGTCGAGAACTTCGAGGAGGAGATCGGTCACCTGGAGGCCGTCCCCGCCGGGTCGTTCCTCGACCGCGAGCCGGCGCTGCTGGAGCGCGCGTACGACGAGATGCCGACGCTCCCGATCGACGACGTCGACCTCCTCGTCATCGACGAGATCGGTAAGGAGATCTCCGGCGCCGGGATGGACACGAACGTCATCGGCCGCTACCGCGTCCTCAACGCCCCCGACCCGGAGACCCCCGACGTCGACCTCATCTACGTGCGGGGGCTGACCGAGGCGACGAAGGGGAACGGCAACGGGATCGGGCTCGCGGACCTCACTCGGAAGCGGGCGGTCGATCAGCTCGATCTGAAGAAGACCTACGCGAACGCGCTCACGAGCGGGTCGCTCGCGAAGTCGAAGCTCCCGGTGGTGGCGCCCGACGACGAGTTCGCGCTCCGGACCGCGCTCGCGGCGCTCGGCGGGTACGACCCCGAGACGGTCCGGATCGTCTGGATCCGGAACACGCAGGACCTCGGCGAGCTCCGCGTCTCCGACGCCGCGGTCGAGGACCTCCCCGAGGCGGCGGAAGTGGTCGGTCGCGAGACGGTCGCGTTCGACGACGGCACGGCGGCGATCGAGGCGGCGGTCGACGGCGACGCGGACGCGTAGCGGTCGCGTCGGCCGGTCGGACCTGTCACGTCGCCGGCCGGTCGGACCTGTCACGTCGCCGGCCGAACATCTCCGGTTGCCTGTAGGGAAACGTTTTCACGCCACACTCGGGATGGGTGAGGCATGGACCTACAGATCGACGGGAACGCGGCGCTCGTCACCGCGTCGTCCAGCGGGCTCGGCAAGGCATCGGCGAAGGCGCTGGCGCGGGAGGGCGTCGACGTCGTCATCAACGGCCGCGACGAGGAGCGACTGGCGGCCGCGAAAGAGGAGATCGAGGCGGTCGCGACCGGCGAGGTCGTCGCCCAGCCCGCCGACCTGACCGACGCGGACGAGGTCGCGGCCTTGGTCGAGGCGACCGTCGACGAGTTCGGGGCGATCGACCACCTCGTGACGAGCGCGGGCGGCCCGCCCTCGGGCGCGTTCCTCGACACCGACGACGAGGACTGGCAGCATGCATACGACCTGCTCGTGATGAGTGTCGTCCGGCTGGCGCGGGAGTCGTATCCCCACCTCAGGGAGGGCGACGGCGGCACCATCGTGAACATCACCTCCCGCAGCGTGAAGGAGGCCATCGACAGCCTCGTGCTGTCGAACGCGGTCCGGATGGGCGTCATCGGGCTGGAGAAGACCCTCTCGAAGGAGTTCGCTCCGGAGGTGCGCGCGAACGCGGTCCTGCCGGGCCCCCACGAGACGAGCCGGATCCGGGACCTCGTCGAGGCCGCCGTCGAGCGGGGCGAGTACGACTCCTACGAGGAGGGGCTCGACGACTGGGCGGGGAACCCCCTCGAACGCATCGGCGACCCGATGGAGCTCGGCAACACGGTCGCGTTCCTCTCGTCGCCGAAGTCCGGCTACGTCAACGGTACCGCGCTCCCGATCGACGGCGGCTCCACCGGAGCGAACCTATGAAGCCGGTAGCGTTCGACGACGCGGAGACGTACGAGCCGGAGGAGGGCTGGCGCCGCGTGTCGATGGCGGGCAGCGACCGGTTCTCCTTCGAGTGGTTCGAGAAGCCGCCGGGCCACAGCTCGCCGATGCACGACCACGAGAACGAGCAGGTGTGCCTCTGTCTGGAGGGCGAGCTGACCGTCGCGACCGAGGACGACGAGGTGACGCTTCAGAAGAACGACTCCGTCCTCTTAGCGCCCAACGAGCCCCACCGCGTCGAGAACACGGGCGACAAGCTCGCCGTCGGTCTCGACGTGTTCGCGCCCGGACGCTCGTTCGACTTCTGGACCGACCGCGAGGAGTGAGATGAGCGGGGCGACCGCGCGATGAAGTACCTCGCACGGACGGCGACCGGCGACCCCCTGCTCGGCGGCGAGGAGGGGTACGTCCCCCTCGGCGCCGTCGAGCCCGACCTCGAGACGGTCCGCGACGCGCTCCCCCGAGCTGCCGCGGGGACGCTCGGCAGCGTCGCCAGCGCGACGGCCGACCCCGTCCCGGCGGCCGACCTGTCGTTCGGCGCGCCGCTGGCGTCGTTCGGGAAGCTGTGGGGGATCGGCCTGAACTACGCGGAACACGCCGGCGATCTCGACGAGGAGCGCCCGACGGAGCCGGCGAGCTTCATGAAACCGTCGTCGGCCCTGACCGGGCCGGACGGCCCGATCCGCCTGCCGCCGCGGTCGCAGAGCGAACGGGTGACCGCCGAGGCGGAGCTGGCCGTCGTGATGGGCCGGACGTGCCGGGGCGTCGACGAGGGCAAGGTGAGCGACGTGATCGCCGGCTTTCTGCCCGTGATCGACATGACCGCGGAGGACGTGCTCCAGCAGAACCCCCGGTTCCTCACCCGGGCAAAGAGCTACGACACGTTCCTCGTGCCCGGCGCCGCGATCGCGGTGCTGGAGGGGCCGCTCGACCTCGACGGGCTCTCGGTGCGCACCGAGGTCAACGGGGAGGTGCGGGCCGAAAACGAGATCCGTAACATGCTGTTCCCGCCGGCGGAGATCGTCTCGTTCCACGCCGACGCGATGACGCTGGAACCGGGGGACCTGTTCAGCACGGGGACGCCCGGCGCGGCGCCGATCGCCCCCGGCGACGAGGTGCGGGCGGTCGTCGAGTCGATCGGGTCCGTCACCGCGCCGGTGACCCGGTAGGCGAGCGCCGACTCGACGCGGACGCGCTCCCGGCTCACCGACAGCGTTTTTCGACGGCGCCGCCGAGCGAGGACGTGAACGTTCGGGGGCCGATCGTCTCCGTCAGGGAGGCGCGGACGGTGTCGACGTCGTACGGCGAGCGCGACCTCCGCGAGGTGCGGGTCCGACCCGACCGCGGCGCGGGCGACCCGGTCGACGTGACGCTGTGGGGGAAGTGGACAGAGGTCGCCGAACACGCGGAGCCGGGAATGGAACTGCTCGTCACCGACCCCGAGGAGGACGAGTACCGCGGGGAGACGGGGTACGCGACGACCGACGAGTCGTGGGTCGTCCTCGAACCCGACTTCCTCGTCGACGTGACCGGCATCCGGTCGTGGGTCCAGTGCCCGCGGATGTACTACCTGAACAAACTGTCGGGGATTCCGCTCAACTACCCCGTCGTCAAGGGGACCATCGTCCACGAGGTGTTCGGCGACCTGCTCCGCGGGATGGACCTCGACGAGTCGGTCGCGGAGCGCGTGGCCGAGGCGGGCCTCGAACTCGGCCTCCTCGGCTACGAGACCGCGGAGGTGGAAGACGAGGTGCGGCGCAACGCCGCCGCGGTCGAGGGGTGGCTCGCGCAGGGGACGCTCGCCGACGAGGACACGTGGCGCTCGGAGTTCTCCCTCATCTCGCCCACGTTCGGGCTGAAGGGGCGCGCGGACGCGCTCCGGCGCGGCACGCCGGTCGAACTGAAGACGGGGAAGAACACCAAGCGGGAGCCGCGGTTCCACGACAAGGTACAGGCGGCCTGCTACGCGCTCATGCTCGACGAGCGCGGCGTCGACCCGGACATCGGGACGCTGCTGTACACGAAGAACACGGCCTTGGACCGCAACGAGGAGTCGGGCGACCTCGCGCCGGCCAAGGAGTTCACCGTCGGCCGGGGGTTCCTGGAGTTCGTCGTCCGCGAGCGAAACGCCCTCGCGGCCGCCGAGTGGCGCGCGCTCAACGAGGCCGGCGAGCGCCCCGCGGTGCCGACGGGGTACGAGGCCGACGCGACCTGCAGCTACTGCTTCGAGCAGGACGCCTGTATGGTCGTCTCCGGCCGGCTCGACCAGGAGTCGAAGGCGGGCCAGATCGGGACGCCGGTGCCCGAGGAGGAGCGCGACTACTTCGACCGGTTCTACGTCGCCCTCGAAGAGGAGCGCCGCGAGACTCACGCGGAGTACCGGAAGCTGTGGGAGCAGACGCCCGAAGAGCGCGCGGCCGACGACCGCGCGCTGATCGGCTTGGAGCCGGTCGCGCAGACGGAGATCGACGACGCCCGGTGGGAGCTTCGCGCGAAGAAGCCGAGCGACGCCGTCTCGAAGCTCCGCGAGGGCGACGTGGCGCTCGCGAGCGACGGCGACCCCGTCGCCGGCCACGCGGAACTGGGCCGGATCACAGCCCTCGGGAGCGACGAGGTCGTCGTCGAGACGGACGAGTCGGTGGAGCTGCGGCGGCTCGACGTCTACCCCTCCGAGATCTCCGTCGACCGCTCGCTGACCGCGCTCCACGACGCCGTCCTGAAGGGCGATCCCGACCGCAAGGACGTGATATTCGGCCGGCGGGACCCGTCGTTCCGGGACCCGGCCGAGCGCCCACCGGGCAGCCCCGGAGCCGACGACCCGGACGCGCCCGACGCCTACATCGACAACAACGCGGCGCAGAACGAGGCGGTCGAACTCGCGGTCGACGCCGAGGACTGCGCGCTGATCCACGGCCCGCCGGGGACGGGGAAGACGTACACAATCGCCCGGACGATCCGCGCGCTGGTCGCGGAGGGGAACCGGGTGCTGCTCTCCGCGTTCACGAACCGCGCGGTCGACAACGCGCTGGAGGCGCTCCGCGACCAGGGGTTCGACGACGTGCTTCGAGTGGGAACCGAGACCGGCGTCCGCGAGGACATGCGGGACGTGCGGCTCGTCCAGCGCGGCGAGCCGAACGCGAAGGCCGCCGAGTTGCGGGACGCGCCGGTCGTCGCCGCGACGACGGCGGCCTGCGGTTCCCGCGTCATGCGCGAGTGCGAGTTCGACGTGGCTCTCGTCGACGAGGCCTCCCAGCTCACCGAGCCCGGGACCCACGCCGCCGTCAACCTCGCCGACCGGTTCGTCCTCGTCGGCGACCACGAGCAGCTCCCGCCGGTCGTCCGCGCGGAGAACGACCTCCGGACCTCGCTCTTCCAGCGGCTCATCGAGACGTACCCCGACGCGAGCGTGATGCTCGACCGGCAGTACCGGATGAGCCAGCGGATCCAGGCGTTCGCCTCCGCGGAGTTCTACGACGGCGCGCTCCGCCCCGCGACCCCCGAGGTGGCCGGGCAGACGCTCGCGGACCTCGGCGTCGACCCCGACGCGCTCGCGCCCGACCTGACCGGCGGCGTCGGGTTCGTCGACCCGGACGGCAAGCGCGACGGGAACCGGAACGTCCGCGAGGCGGAGCGCGTCGCCGCGATCGCCGACGCCTACGTCGCCGCCGGCGTCGACCCCGACGACATCGGCGTGATCGCCCCCTTCCGGGCGCAGGTCGCGGAGATCGGCCGCCGGACCGACGTGACGGTCGACACCGTCGACCGCTTCCAAGGCTCCTCGAAAGAGGTGATACTCGTCTCGCTCGTCGCGACCGGCGACCTCGACGGGCCGATATTCGAGGACCACCGGCGGATGAACGTCGCGCTCACCAGGGCGAAAAAGCAGTTGACGCTGGTGGGCGACGCCGACGCCCTCGCCACGGACCCCTTCTACGCCCGGATGCTCGACTGGGCGCGGAGGTGAGGAGCGACCCTACGACTCGTCCGCGTCGGTGACGATCCCCGGCTCCTTGCTCGCGATCACGACGATCCGGTCGGTGAGGTCCTCGATCGTGTTCGCGAGCTCGTCCAACAGGATCGCGATCTCGCGGTAGACGAGCGGCTCCTCGATCGCGTCGTCGGCGAACGCGGTCTCGATGGCGTCGTTCCGCAGCTCGTCGCACTCGCTCTCGAGGGCGCGGATCGACTCGATCCCCTCGGCGAGCGTCTCGGTGGCGTCGGCGCGCGCGAGCCCCCTGACGAACCCCTCGACGACCTCGGCGAGGACTTCGGTCATCTCGGCGATCCGGGCGGCCATCTCGCGCATGTCGGCGAACGGCTCGACGCCCGCGGCCGGGCGCATCATGGCAACCTCCTGGACGATCCGCTCGGTGTGGTTCGCGACCACGTCCAGCTCGTTGTAGAAGTCGAGCAGCGCGGACTCGTTGAAGTTGATCCGGGTGTTCAGCAGGCCGATGTCGTCCGGCCCGGCGTCGGTGATGAGCCCGGTGAGCCCGCGGACGAGGTCGTCGCACTCGCTCTCGACGGCGGCTATCTCGTCGACCGTGTCGCGGGACGCGCCCTCGCTCGCGTACTCGTCGAGCGCCCGCGGGAGGAGGGCGACGCAGTCGTCGATCCGGTCGAGGTACGCGACCGTTTGGGTCTCGAGCCGTTCCCCGAAGTCGGCGTCGGTGGACATGTGCGAACCCACGCGCGTCGGCGGTAAAGAGGTTCCCTCGCGTGTCGTCGATCGTGAGGGTCAGGCGGTCGCACGCCGCGGATCGGCGGTGCCGCGGACCCGCGTCCTACAGCTCGGCGGCGGCGTCGAGCGCCGCCTCGACCTCCGGGGCGTCGAACCACTCGCGGTCGGTGTACGCGTTCGCGCCGGCCGCGTACAGGTCCGAGACCGCGTCCACGACCGCCGGCGGGAGCGGGTCGGGGTCCGGGTCGCAGAGCTCGCGCCAGTCGTCGATGTCGCGGTCGGCGACCGCGTCCTTCGCCTCGCCGACGGCCGCGACCCAGTCGGGGTCGTTCGCCTTGTACCACTGGCGGACGACCTCCTTCGAGATCCCGCGGCCGCCGTACGAGAACCGGTTCTCGTCGAAAGTGCCGACCACGTCGGCGACCCGGAGTTCGCCGTCGACGTAGAGGCACTCGATCTTGCCGTCCTCGTGGACGAACCCGGTCGCCTCGGCGCGCTCGGTGACGACGCGGTTCACGTCGCGCGCGAGCGCTTCGAGGGCGTCGACGGCGGCGGCGCCCGCGATCTCGTCGGCCTCCGCCCGGGTGAGATAGCGGTCCTGCTGCTCGTACTTCGTCGAGAACTCCACGACCGGCTCCGGGAGGTCGACCGGCTCGTCGGGCCAGTCGCCGTCGGCGAGGTCGTCGAGCCCGAGGTCGGCGGGCTCGGCGCGCTTCCGCAGGCTGGACCCGACGGGGACCCGGTTGCGGAAGACGACCTCCAGCGGGACGAGGTAGTTCCCCCCGCCCGCGGCGTGGAATGCCTCGTAGTCGTAGCCGGCGTGGGGCCCCTCGTACGACAGGTCGGGCACCTGCGTCAGGTCGATGGCCATCTCGGTGGGCGGCGCGGTCGCCTCGGCGAGGGGGACGGGGTCGAGCTCGGTCCCGTCGTCCGCGACGGTACCCGGGTCCACGACCCCGCGGTAGTGGGTCGGGACGCCCGCGTCCTCCAGTAGTTCGAAGTTGAACGCGCCCATCGCGCAGAGGCTCGCCCCCTTGTGGGGGATCGCGTCGGGCATCTGTCCCCAGTCGAACACCGAGTAGGCGTCGGTGAAGGCGAACCGACCTCGGCCGAGTCCGTCGGCGGTCGCCGGCTCGTCGACGCGGAACTCCTTGACGCTCGTCATGACTCACACCGCGACCGCCTCCCACATGAACCTTTCAGTTACGTGCGTACCTCGGACATGTTTTCCGAGGTTTGATCCACACATGTGCGGTATCTCGGTCGCGATGTGGACCGGCGCCCGCGCGCTCGCATCGAAAGCGACACCGGGATCCGCCCCCCAGTCCGGGGCATGAACGATGCGCGCGAGGTCGTCGTCCTCCGGTACGGCCACCGGCCGGGGCGCGACGACCGCATGACGACGCACGTCGGGCTCACGGCGCGGGCGCTCGGGGCCGACCGGGTGATCTTCCCCGACAACGCGGGCCAGTCGGCGGAGACGGTCCGCGACATCACCGGCCGGTTCGGCGGGCCGTTCGCCGTCGAACTGCGCGACGACCAGAAGGCGATCGTCCGGGAGTTCGACGGGGTCGTGGTCCACCTCACGATGTACGGCGAGCGCGTCCAAGACGTGGAGACGGCCGTCCGGGAGGCGGTCGGGCTCGACGAACCAGAAGCGCCCGAGGAGGCGTCACCGCCGCGCGACCTCCTCGTCGTCGTCGGCGGCGAGAAGGTGCCGTGGGCGCTGTACGAGCGCGCCGACTTCAACGTGGGCGTGACGAACCAGCCGCACTCGGAGGTCGCGGGGCTCGCCGTCTTCCTCGACCGCCTGTTCGACGGGGCGGAACTCGGCCGCGAGTGGGCCGACGCCGACCGGCGCGTCGTCCCGGAGGCGACCGGGAAGACGGTGATCGACGCGGGGACCGAAACCGACAGCGCCGGGGACGACGAGGCTGGAGACGACAGCCCCGGGAACGACCGAGCGTCCGAGCGCCGCGACTGACCCGGCTACTCTCCCGCGTCGCCGCGCTCGGCGTCTCGCTCGACGACCTCCGGAGTCCCGCTCAGGATGCCGCGGAGCCCCGACATCGGCTCGCCGACGGTGACCCCGTGCTCCGTGATCTTGAACTCGCGGATCGTCCGCTCGAAGTCGCTCGTCCGCTTTTTCAACACGCCGATTGCCTTGCGGAGCTCGCCGCCGACCTCTAGGTGCCGGAGGAAGAGGATGTTGTCGGCGAGGTAGCTGATGTTCTCCATCGTCGCGCGGAACTCCCCCGTGACGTTCCGCGTCTCGTCGATGAAGAGGCCGGTGACGCCCGCGTTCTTGAGATAGCGGCCGAGCGCGTGCATCTGCTGGAGCATCTGCTCTTTCTCGCCGCGCAGGGTCAGCCGATACCCGGAGATGCCGTCGATCATGACGATGTCGGCCCCCTCCTCCTCGACCTCGTCGCGGACCATGCGGGCGAACTCCTGTGGCGACCGCTCTAACGCCTCCACCTCCGTCACCTGAAGCGTCCCCTTCGCCAGCATCTCGTCGACGGGGATGTTGACCGCGCGCGACCGGGCGAGGAACGTCTCCCGGTTCTCCTCGAACAGGTAGATCACGGAGCGTTCCCCGCGGCCCGCGGCCTCCTTCATGAACTGGGTGCTGAGCGTTGTCTTCCCCACGCCGGTCGGGCCGCTCACGATGGTGACGGTGCCGCGCTCGATCCCGCCGTGGAGCAGCTCGTCGACCTCGGGGATCCCCGACGAGACCTGCTCGAACGCCAGCTCCTCGTCCCGCGTGCCGGGCTGGAGCGCGGGAAACACCTCCATTCCCGCGTCGGTGATCCGGTAGGCGTGGTCCCCGCTCTGCGTCGACGACCCCCGGAACTTGGGGACGCTGACCGTCTTGCCGTACGCCCCCGCGTCGAGCCGGACCGTCCCGTCCGTGATGAACTCGAGGTCGTCTGTCGGGAGCGACCGCGTGTTCTGGACGGTGAACAGCACGGTCGCCCCCCTGTCTTTCAGGAACCGCATGAATCCGACCACCTGCTTGCGGAACTGGTAGTCGTCCGAGAGGAGGAACCGGAGCTGCGTCAGCGGGTCGACCACCACACGGTCGGGGTCGACCGCCGTCACGCCCTCGACGATCCGCTCGGTCAGCGGCTCTCGCTCGACCTCCGAGGGCGCGAACACCTCGTACGACTCGTCCTCGACGAACGCGTCCGCGCCCGGGCTCAAGTCGAGGAACTCGATCGAATCGGTGTCGAAGCCGAGCGCGTCAGCGTTCGCCTTCAGGTCGCGGAGGTCCTCTTCGAGGTTGACGAAGAGCGCCGTCTCCCCCTCGTCCACGCCCCGCTGGAGGAAGTGGAACCCCAGAATGGTCTTCCCGCTCCCGGCCTGTCCGCGGACCATGTAGCTCCGCGTGGGGACGAGCCCGCCCGACAGCACTTCGTCGAGGCCGTCGACGCCGGTCGACGCCCGCTCGGATAGCGACGTTGTCATACCGTGGTACTCGCCCCCGACCGTGATATATATGGGGTAGTTCTTAGTGGCTCCCCGACTCAGATACGACGAGATGGATTCGAAGTCGGACGCGGAGTCCGGGGGCGATGACGGCGGCGGGCCCCCGGACCGTCCCGCCGGGGACGACGCCGGCCCCGGTCTCTCCCGGGCCCCCGACGGCGACCGCGCGACGGTCCTCCTCCTGATGGACGCCGACCGCGACCGCGGGCTCCTGTCCGACGCGCTGTCCGACCGGTACGCCGTTCGGACCGCCGAGTCGCCGGACGCGCTGAACGGCGAGTTCGACTGCTGTCTCCTCGACGCCGGCGCCTTCGAGGCCGCCGCGGACGCGATCGACGCTCGACGCGAGCGCGCCGAGCCCGCGTTCCTCCCGTTCGTACTGCTGGTGAGCGAAGGGTCGCGGGCGGGGCTCGGCCACGCCGCGTGGGAGCGCGTCGACGACGTCATCGAACTCCCGGTCGGACGCCGGGCGCTCGTGACGCGCGTCTCGAACCTGGTCGAGCGGCGGCGGACGTCGCTCCGGTTCCGGCGGACCGTCGCGGACCTGCGGCGCAAAGAGCGGGCGATGGACGAGGCGCCCGTCGGGATCACCCTCGCGCGGGCGACCGACGGCGACGACAGCCCGCTCGTGTACCACAACCGAGAGTTCGAGGAGCTGACCGGCTACGGCGACGAGATCCTCGGCGAAGACTGTCGGTTCCTTCAGGGCCCCGACACCGGCGAGGAGTCCCGGGCGCGGATACGGCGGGCCCTCGACGAGGACCGACCGGTCGAGGTCGACATCCTCAATTATCGGGCGAACGGCCAGAAGTTCTGGAACCGGCTCTCCATCGCGCCGCTGCGCGACAAGGAGGGGAACGTGACGAGCTACGTCGGATTCCAGGCCGACATCACCGAGCGGAAGATCCGCGAGCGGCGGCTGGAGGTGATGGCCCGAGTGCTCAACCACAACCTCCGGAACAAGATGAACCTCATCGAGGGGTACGCGGACCTCCTCCGCGACGACCCCGACGAGGAGTCTCGGCGTCGGTCGCTGGACGTCATCGCCGAGACGGCCTCGGACCTCACCGGGATCGCGGGCGCCGTCCAGACCGTCGACGAGACGGTCTCACCGCCCGGGCTCGACGCCCCGATCAACCTCCGAGACGAACTGGTCGAACTCCGAGACCGGCTCCGCAGCCGCTACCCGGACGCGTCGGTGACCATATCGCTACCCGACGACGGACCGATAGAGACGACCGCCGTGGGCCTGCCCGTCGCCGTCTCCGAGGCGGCCGAGAACGCGGTGAAGCACAACGACGCGGCGACGCCGTCGGTCGAGGTGCGCGTCGAGCGCCGTCCGCCGGAGTGGATCGCGATCGAAGTCGAGGACGACGGTCCGGGGATCCCGGACCACGAGACGCAGGTGCTGGAGGCTGGCGAGACCTCGTTGACCCACGCGGACCGGCTCGGCATATGGCTCATGTACTGGGTCGTCGCCAAGGCGGGCGGCGAGTTCGACATCGACACCGACGGTGAGGGGACGACGGTCCGCCTGGAAGTCCCGGTGCGGCCCTGAGTCGGCCGATACACCGAGCCCCTTCCCCTACAGTGTCCGCTTCGAGCGGAGCCGCGCGAGCCGCGTCCGGGCCTCCTGCCGGCTCGTCCCGCGAACCCGCCCCGTCTCGGCGTCGGCCATGGAGACGAAGGAGAGCCGGTCGAGGAGCGGGGGCCAGTCGCCGGCGCCCGCGGCGTCACCGGCGAACGCGACCGCGTTGGCGAGCCCCTCGCGCTCCTCGGTTCCGACCCGGGCGACCAGCGCGTCCGCGGCCCGCCGCCCGCCGGCGACGGAGAGCCGATCGCCGACCGTCGCGGGGACCCACGCCGGGAGGAGCAACAGCCAACACAGGACGCCGGCGGCCGCGTACGCCCACGACGGGATGCGCTCGCGGTCCGGCTCGTACCCGTGAATCCGGTTGACGCGCCGGTCGGCGGCGGTCCGGTCGCCGCGGCGTCCCACGAGCAGCGTCGCGAGCAGCGCCGCGGTCTCGACGGCCGCCAGCGCCGGCAGCGTCGCGGTGGTGAGGAGCGCCCGCCGCGTCCGGAGCCAGACGAGCGCGTGGCGCAACGCCGCGTCGCGGTCCGCCTTCGGCAGGGCGAGCAGCCGCGTGGAGACCACCAGTCGCGCCCCGCGGTAACCGTCCGTGACGGCGACGTTCGCGGCGTCGGCGCGGACCGCGGTTACCGGCGGCGCGTCGACGCCGACCTCGCCCGCGAGGTGTTCGACGCGGTCGGCGACGAAGTCCGCGCGGCGGTCGTCTAGGTCGGCACGGGGGAGCCGCGCGATCCGCCTGTCGACGGGCGCGGGACCGAGGAGCGCGGAGGGCGCGGGGCCGACGAGGACGGCCGCGAGCAGCCCCCCGGGCGCGCCGAGCGGGACGAGCCCGAGCCCGCCGGGCCCGAGCAGCGCGGCGAGAGGGACCAGCGGGACCGCCGCCAGCACCGCCGGGACCGCGAGGAGCGAGAGGGCACCGAGCGCGCGTCGCCCTCGACCGTCGACCGAGTCTGCCATACGGGCGAGTGTGAGCCACGGCGCGTAAAGCTCTGCCGGACCAGCGGGTCGACGGGGGTCCGGAAGGCGAATGCTCCGGCATCGAGCGGCGGCCGCGACCGCGCCTTTCGGAGGTTTTAACCGGATTCCACCACCAGTTTACCGCAATGGCTTTTGAGGATCTACTGAACGACCCCGTCATCCAGAAGGACCTCCACGAGCTGGTGGGGCCGACGGGGATGCCGGTCGCGGCCGCGCCGCCCGACGGCGAGGTCACCGACGAGGAGCTGGCCGAGGAGCTGGGCCTGGAGCTCAACGACGTTCGGCGCGCGCTGTTCATCCTGTACGAGAACGACCTTGCGACGTACCGGCGCGTCCGCGACGAGGACTCCGGCTGGCTCACGTACCTGTGGACGTTCCACTACGACAACATCCCGGAGAACCTCCAGGAAGAGATGTACCGACTGCTCGAGGCCCTAGAGGAGCGCGAGGAGTACGAGCGCACCCACGAGTTCTACCTCTGTGAGGTGTGTTCGATCCGCTTCGAGTTCGGCGAGGCGATGGACTTCGGCTTCGAGTGCCCTGAGTGCGGCTCGCCGCTGGAGGCGATGGAGAACGACCGGCTCCGCGAGGCGATGGACCGGCGCATCGAGGCGCTGCGCGACGAGCTCAACGCGGACGTGACCGGCTGATGGTCGTCCTCGCAACCAAGTGCTACGTCGAGGGCGACGCCCGCGACCGCGCGCTCGACGGCATGGACTCGCTCGTCGCCAACGACGTCGGCGAACTCGACGTCGACTGGCAGGTGGGCGTTCGGGACGACGAGTTCGTCCAAGTGGACGTGACCGGGGAGGACGCCCCGGTCGCGCGCAACGTCCTCGGGGAGACGTGGGGCGAGGTCGTCGCCCACGACGGCGGCCTCGAAACGGGCGAGACGTACGTCGGAACCCTCGAATCGTGGGACGACGTGGGTATCACCCTCGACGCCGGCGTCGACGTGTTCGTCCCCGCCGACGAGCTGGGGCTCGGCGTCGGCTCGCCGGAGCAGGTCGTCGAGCGGTTCGGGCTCGTCCAGCACCTCCCGGTGCGGTTCGTCTACGGCGGCGATCCGGGCGACCCAGACGCGGACCAGAGCCGGCTCGCCGACGCCGAGCGCGACCGGCTGTACGACTGGCAGCGCGGCGACGGCCGGGTGAACGTCAACTCGGCGACCCGCGGCGAGACGCGGGCGACGGTGAACCGCGCGGGCCACGCGCAGGACATCGTCACCGTCGAGCGGTTGGGACTCCTCGAACAGAGCATCGTCTGCGCGGAAGGGACCGACCCGCCGGGACTGCTCGCCGCCATCGGCTCGTACCTCCCGGCCGAGATGCGCTGCGTCGTCTAACCTGATCACACGTGAACAGACGCTTCGCGCTCGCGGTGGCGGCGATCGCTCTCCTCGCGGTCAGCGCCGGCTGTCTCGGCTACGCGACCGGCGGCGGCGAGGTGACGAACGAGACGCTCGACGCCGAGCCGCCGCACGGGTACGACTTCGACACGGACCGCGACGCCGCGTTCAACCTCACCACGGACGCCAGGTACACCGTCGTGTACGCGGTCGACGACCGAGAGGAGATCCGGCTGTACCGGCAGACGCCGTACGCCGGCGACCAGCCGCTGGAGTTCGAGGCGTTCCGCTACCAGTACCCCGACGGGGAAGTGATCACGGGCAGCGAGTTCCGCGCCCGCGGCGGCGAGATCGAGCGCACGACCGACGAGACCTGGATCCGCTTCGCCGACGACATGAGCGGCGGGAAGGCGGCCTTCGCCGGTGCCGGGTCCCCGCGACGGTTCAGTATGCGCGCGTACGTCGAGGGGTCGTACGCGGTGACGCTGCCGCCGCAGTTCAGCACGGAGGTGCCGATCGTCGGCCACGTGTCGCCGCGCGATCACGCGGTCGAGACGGTCGGCGACCGCGACCGGATCGTCTGGGAGGAGGTGACGAGCGGCTCGATCGTCGTCCAGTCGTACCGCGAGGGCGACCTCGTGGTGTTCGGCGTCATCCTCGTCATCGGCGCGGTCGCCGCGGTCGCCGGGACGCTCTACTTCCGGCGACAGCTGGAGGCGCTCCGCCAGCGCCGCCGCGACCTCGGACTGGGCGTCTACGAGGACGACGACGACGATGACGGCCTGCTCTAACGGGCGCGACCGGCCGCCGTCGTCGGGGCGTCAGCCCGCGCCGCGGTCCTTTTCTACCACGCGCCGCTTGAGACTGGTATGAACGCCGCCGTCATCACCGTCGGGGACGAGCTCCTCGTCGGCGACACCGAGAACACGAACGCCACCTGGCTCTGCGACCACCTCGACGCCCGGGGCGTCGCGGTCCGGCGGGTGACCGTCGTCCCGGACGAGGTCGCCGAGATCGCGCGCGTCGTCAACGAGTACCACGCCGAGTACGACGCGGTGATCGTCACCGGCGGCCTCGGGCCGACGCACGACGACGTGACGATGGAGGCGGTCGCGGCCGCGTTCGGGCGCGGCCTCGAAGCGAACGCGGAGGCGACCGCGTGGCTCGCCGACCGCGGGTACAGCGGCGACGACCTCGCCGCCGAGACGACGCACCTCCCGACCGACTGCCGACCGCTGCCGAACGAGGCCGGGGTGGCGCCGGGCGCAGTCGTCGAGTCCGTCTACGTCCTTCCGGGAGTCCCGGACGAGATGAAAGCGATGTTCGATCTGGTCGAAGACGAGTTCGCGGGGACGCCGACCCACGTGCTCACGGTCGACGTCGACGAGCCGGAGAGCGAGCTGCTCGACCGGTTCGCGTCGCTGCGCGAGCGGTTCGACGTGCGGGTCGGCTCGTATCCGGGCGAGGTCGTGACCGTGAAGATCACGGCCGAGAGCGAGGCGGAGGCCGAGCGCGCGGCGGCGTGGATCCGCGAGCGGACCGACGCGGTCGAGGAGCGGTCCGCCTGAGCGTGTAGGGAGGGCAGACGGTCGGCGGCCGAGGCGGGGCTACCGGTAGAGGTACGCGATCCACACGACGACGAGGGCGAGGCTCGCGAGCAGGATCGCGCCCGCGGTCGCGCTGATCGGCAGCGGCTCCGTCACGGCGGCTTCGAGGATCATATCTCGGCGTTGTTCTGGGGGCGCCTTAAGTATTGATTCTCGGACGAGAGGGGGCAGACCGACGGACGAGCACCGCAGTAGGGGTACGAAAACGGGACCGGGAGACGTGGGCGTGTGGCAGCTACCGCGGGAGGGATCCAGTCCCGATGAGACGAGCAGGTTACCGATGGCGGGCTCGTTCCACCGGCAGTGATAATTACGAGCGGACACGTGTTGAGTGCCGTGTCCCGGTGTTGAGGGCCTTTATGTGCCGGTCCGACCGACGGTTCCGGGCGCCCGCGCGCTCCGACCCGGACGCGTCTCGCTTAAGGGGCCGGCGCGGCGAACTATTTGTCATGCACGTGGGGATCGCGGTGAACCCGGTCGCCGGGATGGGCGGCCGCGTCGGACTGAAGGGGACCGACGGGAAGGTGACCGAGGCGGTCGAGCGCGGCGCGGAGCCGCGGGCGCCGGACCGGGCGCGGCGGATGCTGGAGCGACTGGCCGCGGTGGAACCCGACGCCGCCGTCTCCGTAGCCGCGGACCCAATGGGCGAGTCGGTCGTCCGCGGGGCGGGCTTCGACCCGGCCCGCGTCGTCGACCCGTTCGACGGCGAGCCGCCGGCGTCGACGGCGACGACCGCGGCGCACACCGCGGCGGTCGTCCGGGCGTTCGCGGGGATCGACGGAGGCGGAGGGACCGGGGCTCGGGGCGACGCGACCGCCCCCGCCGACCCCGTCGACCTCGTCCTGTTCGTCGGCGGCGACGGCACCGCGGCGGACGTCGCGGCGGCGCTGGAGGGGACTGACGTGCCGATGCTCGGCGTCCCCGCCGGCGTGAAGGTGTACTCGTCGGTGTTCGCGGTGTCGCCGGAGGACGCCGCCGAGGTCGCCGCCTCGTTCTCGCGGACCGAGCGCCGCGAGGTGATGGACATCGACGAGGACGCCTACCGCGAGGGCGAGGTCCACCCGGAGCTGCGGGGTGTCGCGCACGTGCCGGTCGCCGACGACCTCCAGTCCTCCAAGCAGACGGCGAGCGGGACCGTCGAGTCGCTGGCGGAGGGGGTCGCGGCCGACATTCGCGAGCGCGACGGCGAGGGCGTCGCGTTCGTCCTCGGCCCGGGGTCGACCGTCGGCGCGATCAAGGACGAGCTCGGCTTCGAGCCCTCCCCGATCGGCGTCGACGTCTGGCGCGACGGCGAGGTGGTGGTGCGGGACGCCACGGAGGCGGAGATCCTCGGCGCGCTCGGCGAGGAGAACGTGATCGTCGTCTCGCCGATCGGCGGGCAGGGGTTCGTCTTCGGCCGCGGCAACCCGCAGGTATCGCCGGCCGTGATCCGGCGCTGCGACCTCCGGATCGTCGCCTCGCGCGCGAAGCTCGACGACGTGCGCGCGCTCCGCGTCGACACCGACGACCCCGCCCTCGACGAGGAACTGGCGGGGTGGGTTCGCGTCCGCGTCGGGAAGTTCGAGACGCGGATGATGAAGATCGTCTGAACTCCAACCCGGAGGGTCGCCGAACGCCGGCCGCGCTCGACTCCGCGGAGACGGACAGCCCTTTGTCGGTGGCTGCGCCGGAAGCCGTATGGGACGCGAGAAGGAACGGATGTTGGCCGGCGAGGCGTACGACCCCTCGGCTCCCGAGCTGGTCGCCGATCGTAAGCGCGCGCGGGACCGCTGTCGCCGGTACAACGCCACCGCGCCGACGGAGGCCGACCGCCGCGACCGCCTGCTCTCCGAGCTGTTCGGAGCCGTCGAGGGCGACGCGACCGTCGTGCCGCCGTTCCGCTGCGACTACGGCTACAACGTCGGGGTCGGCGACGGCTTCTTCGCGAACTACGGCTGCGTCGTCCTAGACGTCGCGCCGGTCGCGTTCGGCGAGAACTGCCTGCTCGGGCCGGGGGTCCACGTGTACACCGCGACGCACCCGATCGACCCCGCGGAGCGCGCCGCGGGCCGCGAGTTCGGCGACCCCGTGACCGTCGGCGACGACGCCTGGATCGGGGGACGGGCGGTGATCACGCCCGGGGTCGAGATCGGGGACGGCGCGGTCGTCGCCGCGGGAGCCGTCGTCGTCGACGACGTGCCGGCGCGGACGGTGGTCGGCGGCAACCCGGCCGAGGAGATCCGAGAAATCGACGACGAGTGACCGTTACGCGGCGTCAGTCCAGCGCGTCGGCCAGCGCCGGCGCGACGCTGACGACGCTACAGCCGCGCTCAACGGTGTCGCTGCCGAGGATCCGGTCGACGCCGGCGGCGCGGAGCTTCGTCACCGCGTTGGCGGCGAGCACCGGGTGGACGCAGGCGGTCAGCACCCGCGCCGCACCGCGGTCGGTGAGGACGGCGACCGACTCGCTCATCGTCGACCCGGTCGCGATGATGTCGTCGACGACGACCACGTCGCGGTCGGCGACGCTCGCGTCGGAGGGCGACACCGCGACGGCACCGGTCTCGCGGTCGCGGTGCTTCTCGAAGTAGTCCGTCTCGCCGGCACCGTACGCGTCGCGGACGGCCGCGGCCCCGTCGGTGGCGCCCTCGTCGGGCGCGAGGAAGAGCGGGTCGGCGAGGTCGGCGGGGAGCGGGTCGGCGAGGACGCCGGCCGCGTCGACCGCCTCGACAGGGACGTCGAAGAAGTCGGCGACGGTCGACTCGTGGGGGTTGACGAGGCGGACGCGGTCGGTCCCGGTCGAGATCGCCTTCGCCATCGCGCGGGCGGAGACGGGTTCTCCGTCGCCGAAGGAGTCGTCCTGGCGGGCGTACCCCATATAGGGGACAACGGTGGTCACGTCCGTCGCGCCGGCCTCGCGGACGGCGTCCTGGAGCTGGAGCAGTTCGACCCACGCCTCGTCGGAGTCGGTCGCGGCGACGATCACGGCCTCGTCGGCGTCGAAGTCGGGCACCGCGGCGAGCCCCTCCCCGTCCGGGAACCGGTCGTAGGTCGGGGTCGCGAGCGCCCGGCCCGTCTCCGCGGCGAGCGCCGCCGCGAGCTGCTGCGAGCTGGACCCGGGTACGATCATGGGCGACCGTTCCGCGGACTCCGGTAAACCAGTTTCCTTACCGCGCGACGCCGCGCGCCACGCGAGCGCGACCCACACCGCCCCCACAGGGGCGGATATTTACGGGCGCGGCGGGTACGAGCGCCCAATGACTGACACCGAAGCCGGCGCGCGCGTCGGGCTCCCCTGCCCGTCGTGTTCGCCCGCCGAGCCGACCGTCCACGAGGTCCTCAGCCCGGGCGGGCAGGCCACCGTGCGCTGTACCGAGTGCGACCACACCCACAAGACCGAGATCCCCGAGGACGAGACCGTCGCCGTGACGGTCGTCGTCTCGCAGGACGGCGACTCGTTCACCACGACGATGGACGTGCCCGCCGAAGGCGACCTGGGCACCGGCGAGGAGTTCGTCGTCGACACCGACGAGGCGCTGATGCAGGTGCGGATCACGGGGATCGAACTCGGCCCCGAGAACCGCGTCGAGGAAGCGGACATCACGGACGTGGAGACGCTGTGGACCCGCGCGGTCGACAACGTCGCGGTCCCGGTCACGCTCCACCCGAAGGACGGGGACGCGGACCAGACCCGGTCGCTGCGAGTGAACGTCCCCGGCGACTACGAGTTCACCGTCGACGAGACGGTGGAGTTCGGCGAGGAGGAGTTCACCGTCGAGGGGCTCCACATCCGTGAGGACGCGCCCGAGTACCGCCACGAGAAACTCGACCACCCCGGCGACCTCGCCTACGCGAAGGACCTCAAGCGGATCTACGCCCGCGACGAGACGCTCGCCGCGTGGTCGGCCTGGTAGGAGACGATCACCGTACCGTCGGCCCGGTAGGAGGCGATCACCGTACCGTCGGCTCGGCGAGACTGATCGCCGATCGCTGAGTCGCCGACGGCCGCGACCACTCCCCGCGGCGATCCTCATACTAACATAAACAATTATGAAGGATACGCACGTTGCCTGTGACGTGCCACCCGTAGTACACGACTGACGCACGCTCGACGGCGGGGACGACGACCGGTCCCGGCGGTCCGAGCACGCGCGAGGCGACGCCGACCGAACAGCCCACCGACCGATCGGGTCCATCCGCTGACTCGGCCGCAACCGACGCTCCGGACGACCTTCCGACCGCCGCGGAGGCTGTCGCGCAGGCGGCGGGGACGTTCGACCCGTCGGACACCCGGCGGATCGCGAACGGGACCGACCGCTGGAACGAGTACGCCGGGTCGTCGCACTGACGGCGCGGCCGGATCCTTTTATTCAACGGCGCGACTACCGACGAGCGGCCGATGACGAATCACCGCTCCGAGCCGGACTCGGCACCCGGCGACGACGAGCCCTATGAGTGCCGAGGCCAGCCTTTCCGTCCGTACAGTTCGACTGGAGACGACCGCGAGTGAACCACGCTCACAGCCGCCGAGAGTGCGGCGCCGCGATGACGACGGGAGTGGCCTGACGACCGACTACGGCGGCGTCGCGTCGTCGACGGCGTCCGCGAATAGTCCGAGGAAGCCGCCGTCGTACTGTTCGTCGGCGTGATCCACGTTCCAGAGTCCCGACTCGCGGATCGCACGGCTCCGGCTGTGTCGCCCGATCCAGTCGGTCCGCCGGGGATCGACCGGCTCCCGATCGAAGTTGCTCAGGAGGGCGATAGAGTTCCGTTCGAGAACGCACCGGTCGCTATCCGCGCCGGGTTCGTCGTCGAGGGGCACCCAGAGGAACGGCTGTTCGCGGACGAACGCGCTCACGCGCCGTTCGAGGGCGTACTCCTCGTCGCGGACCGCTGCTCGCTCGCGGTCGACGCCCGACCACCGCTCGTCCCAGTCGGGGTAGTCCTCGCGGAGGCCGTACTTCTCGATGATCGCTTCACCGACGCGCTTGCGATATACGGACGCGCGGTGAGCGCCGCCGTGAGGATGGTTTGAGCTTCCGCTACCCGTGCCGTAGTGCTGTTTCAGTCTGTCCCAGAGGGTCGTGCTGCTCCCCGCGGACACCGCGTGCGTCCCCACGCGGGTGACGCGTGACTGGTCGGTCGAAGCGCGCGTTTCGCCCGGGGCGAGGAAGAAGTAGACGCCCCGGTCGGGCCAGTCCATGTACCCGGTACACTCCTTGAGCTTCCGCGGTCCGCCGACCCGGCGCGCGAGGTCGTCGAGCAGGTCGTAGAAGCGATCGAGGTCGGCCCGGCGAGTCATCCCTACGGCCCGATCGCCCCGGCGTCGAAAGAGTCTGATCACTCAGCTTTGAACGTTGAGTATCTAACACTTAATGGACCGAAAATGGCGGCTGAGACGGTGTGAGCATGGAAAAGGGAGTTCAGCCGCAGACGCTCCACTCTCCACTAGAGGTTCAAACGCCGTGAACGCTGCCTTCATCATCCTCTGTGAATCACTCTCCAGTTCGGCCGATACCGTAGACTCCTCGTAGAACGTCTTTTCCTCCGATTTCGGGCCAAATAGTGTCAACACGACAACGTTCAAAGCTGAGTGATCACTCGACCCGGGTGGCTCGGCGCCCGGGGAACAGCGTCGCTCGGCCGCCGAGCGGACGAACCGTTTTCAGGTCGCCGCGCGAGTCGACCCCCAGGGACCACCGCTGTCCGGACTGCGGCGTCACGATGGAGGAGGTCGAGTTCAGCATGGGCGACGCGTGGAACGCGCACGTCAGGACCGGCGAGAAACGGTCAGGGCTCCTCGGGAAGCTCGGCATGAACGAGCGCAAGGAGCTGACGACCGTGATGTGTCCGGAGTGCGGGCTTGTGCGTCACTACGCCGAGTTCGAGGAGTGACGCGGGGTCGGCGGGCGCCGCCGCGGACTCGCCCGTTCCGAAGCCGTCATGCCGCTCGCTCGTGAACGGCGGGTATGGACGAGCAATCGACCGACGAGTACACGCGGCTCGTGGCGGAGAACGGGCTCGCGCTCCTGTTCACGAACCGAGTGCGGGCGCGGGTCGTCGCGGCGCTGTTTTACGCGTCCGAGCCGCTGCCGGTCGATCGGATCGCCGAGGGCGCGGGCGTCGACCGGACTGTCGTCCACGAGGCGCTCGACGGACTCGAACGGTTCGGAATCCTGGAGATCGATCGGACCGAGGGGCGCGACCCCGACCGATACACGCTCGACGAATCGGACGATCTCACCGAGGCGCTCCGGGCGGTCGCGGAGCTCGCGACCGAGCGTTACCATCAGGAAGAGATAGACATCCCGAGCGACGACGAGTGAGGCCCTGCGGCGCCCCGGACGCGGGTCACTCGATCCGGACGGTCGTCTCGTCGTAGACGCCTTTTCCGGCGGGGTCGTCCACGGCGAGCCCGGCGCCGATCGTGTGTTCCCCGCGGTCGGCGGGCCGCCACTCCGTCTCCGAGACCTGGAAGCTCTGCTGCCACCGCCGGGTGAACCGTCGCCGCTCCCCGCGGTCGAGCGTGAACCGCGCTTCCGACTCCGGGAGCGGTTCGGACACCTGTGACGCGTCGCGGTGCCCGTCGACGTGCCACGTCCACGGGACCGGGGACCGCGTCCGAACGGTTACCGGGACTGGAAGCGGGTTCCGGAGCTCGATCGCCACCGGGATCGGCTCGCCCGCTTCGTACACGGTCGCCGGCGTGTCGACGCTGACGGAGACGGCCCAGCGGTGAAGCCGCGCCGGGAGCAGCCACCGTGCGAGCGTCGCCGCCGGGAGCGTCTTGGCGGCCCGAGGGCGGTGGCGTTCGACGGACTCATTCGGCCGGAACGGGTCGTCGTCGGAGCGGTCGACGCCGTCCCGCCGACGTGAGCGAGGCATGCGTGGAGGTTCCCGCCGGGAGGAATAAGCGTGTCGTCGGGGCCGCTCCCGGGCGGGAGGGACGACGGACCGGGGTCAGTCGTCGCCGCTCGCGGCCGAGCCGGGGGCGGTACCGTCGTCGGGCGCCGCCCCCTCGGTCGGCCCGGCTTCGTAAGCCGGGTCGAAGAGGTGACACGCGACGCGCCCCGCGTCGGTCTGGCGGAGCACCGGTTCGTCCGTCGAGCAGGGCGTGTCGAACGTCTCGTCGAGCACCCGCTCGGCGTGCTCGAACTCTTCGTCGGCGACCAGCCGGAGCGCCTCTTGGACCACTTCCTCTGCCTCCGGGTCCGACAGCGTCGATGGGAGGTCGAGCTCCTCGCGGAGCGCCTCCATCAGCGCGCTCTCGCCGGCGTCGAACGTCTCGACGGCGATGTCCTCCTCGCGGGCGCGGTGGCGGAGCGACATGACCGCGCGCCACTCCGCCTGCTCGAACTCGTAGTCCGAGGGCGGGATGACGCGGGGACACCGCGTGTGGAACTTACAGCCGGACGGGGGATCGATCGGTGAGGGAACCGACCCCTCCAGCAGGATCCGGTCGCCCTCCCACAGCGGGTCCGGCTCCGGGATCGCCGACAGCAGCGCCTCGGTGTACGGGTGTTGCGGCGGCGCGAACAGCTCCTCTGGCGTGCCGATCTCGGCCATCTTGCCGAGGTACATGACGGCGATCTCGTCGGCGATGTGCTCGACGACGGAGAGGTCGTGCGCGATGAACAGGTACGCGATCCCAAGCTCGTCTTGGAGGTCCTCCAACAGGTTGAGGATCTGGGCCTGGACCGACACGTCGAGCGCCGAGACGGGCTCGTCGCAGACGATGAAGTCGGGGTCCACGGCGAGCGCGCGGGCGATCCCGATCCGCTGGAGCTGTCCGCCGGAGAACTCGTGCGGGTACCGGTTGGCGTGGCTCGCGTTGAGCCCGACGCGGTCGAGCAGTTCCTTGATCTGGGCGTCGCGGGAGACGCCCCCCTCGATCCCGTGGATGTCGAGCGCCTCTCCGATGATGTCGTTCACCGTCAGCCGCGGGTTGAGGCTCGACTGCGGGTTCTGGAAGATTATCTGCATCTCTTTTCGCAGATCCCGGAGCTCCCTGTCGGAGAACGCCGTGATGTCCTCGCCCTTGAAGTATACCGAGCCGGCGGTCGGCTCGCGGAGCTGGAGGATCGACCGGCCGATGCTGCTCTTCCCGCAGCCGCTCTCGCCGACCAGCCCCAGCGTCTCTCCCGCTTCGATCTCGAAGGAGACCCCGTCGACCGCCTTCACCTTCTTCTGCCGGCCGAGGAGCCGGTCGATGAAGTCGCTCTCGGACTCGTAGTACTTCTCGAGCCCCTCGACGCGGAGGAGCGGCTCGGAGCCGCTCATCGGTCGCTCACCCCCGCTGAGCTCGCCGCGTCGCCCGACCCGACCGGGTCGTCCTCGCCGCGGACGGTCACCTCGTAGTCGAGTTCGCCGGTGAGTTCGCCGGTGTGTGCGAGACACGCGGCGCTCTGCGCGTCGCTGTTGATCGGGTCCGCGTGCTCTCCCGTCTCGACGTCGACGAGCTGGGGCTCCATGCGGGTACACGACTCCTCGGCGTACGGACACCGGGGGTGGAAGTTACAGCCCGGCGGCATCTCGATCAGGTCCGGCATCCGGCCCGGGATCGTCTGGAGCCGGTCGCGCTCGTCGCCGATACGCGGGATGGAGCTCATCAGCCCGACGGTGTACGGGTGTTGCGGGTCGTAGTACACGTCCTCGACCGGCGCCATCTCCACCGGGTGGCCGGCGTACATCACCATGACCCGGTCACAGAACTCGGCGACGACGCCGAGGTCGTGGGTGATGAGCTGGATGGCGGTGTCGAACTCGGTCGCGACCTCCTCCAGCAGTTCGAGGATCTGCGCCTCGATGGTGACGTCGAGCGCGGTGGTCGGCTCGTCGGCGATGATCAGGTCGGGGTCGCACGACAGCGCGATCGCGATCACGACGCGCTGTTGCATCCCGCCGGAGAACTCGTGCGGGTAGTCGCTGTACCGATCGGCGGCCGAGGGGATCCCGACCGACTCCAGCGTCTCGATGGCGCGCTCGCGCGCCGCTTCCTCGTCGAGCCCGATGTGGTACCGGATCGCCTCCGAGATCTGCTCGCCCACCGTGTACGACGGGTTCAGCGCGGTCCCGGCGTCCTGGAAGATCATCGCGATCTCGTTGCCGCGGAGTTCGCGCATCTCCTCTTCATCCATCTCCAAGATGTTCTGGCCCTTGAACCGGATCTCGCCGCTCTCGATGACGCCCGGCTCGTCGATGAGGCGCATCAGCGCGAGGCTCGTGACGCTCTTCCCGGCCCCGCTCTCGCCGACGACGCCGAACCGCTCGCCGGCCTCGATCCGGTACGAGAGGTCGTTCGTCGCCTTGACGACCCCGTCGTCGGTGTAGAACCGCACGTTGAGGTCCTCGACTTCGAGCATCGCCATCAGCGGAGCCCCCCGGTGTCGGTGTCGGTCTGGTCGCCCTGCGGGTCGAACGCGTCGCGGACGCCGTCGCCGACGAGGTTGATCGCCATCACGAAGACGAAGATGGCGAGGCCCGGGAACAGCCCGGCCCACCAGCGGCCGCGGGCGATCGCGTCCTGCTCGACGTTGAGCATGACGCCCCACTCCGCGCTCGCCGGGGACAGGCCGAGCCCGATGAACCCGAGCGCCGCGGCGACGAGCACCGTGGTGCCGATGCTGAGCGTCGCCTGAACGATCACCGGCGCCATGGCGTTCGGGAGGATGTGCCGCGCGATGATCGAGCGGTCGCGGGAGCCGAGCGCCTTCGCCGCGGTGACGTACTCGTTCTCCTTCACGCTCAGGATCTCGCCGCGGATGATGCGGGCGTACGGGAGCCACCCGACGACGACCAGGGCGAGGATCATCTCCCAGTAGCCGCGACCGAGGACGGCGATGACCGCGATCGCGAGCACGATGAACGGGAACGCGTACAGCAGGTCGACGAGGCGCATGATGATCTCGTCGATCTTGCCGCCGTAGTACCCCGCGATCGAGCCGAGCGGGATCCCGACGAGGAGGGCCATGGCGACGGCGATGAAGCCGATCGAGAGGCTCCAGCGCCCGCCGTACATCACCCGCGAGAGGATGTCGCGGCCGGCCCAGTCGGCGCCGAACAGGTAGAGTCCGGTGGGCGGCCAAGTGAGGAGGTTCTCCAGGGTGGGCTCCCGGTACCCGGTGATCACGTCCTGGTTCGCGGGGTCGGCCGGCGCGAGCGAGAACGGCTGGACCGTCTCTCCGGCCAGCACCGGGAAGCTAGTCGGGAGCTGGATCGGACGGGAGAACACCGCGAGCAGCACCATGAAGACGATGGTGGCCGCGCCGAACAGCGCGAGGCGGTTCCGTTTGAACCGCATCCACGCGTACTCAAGGCGACCGCGCCCCTCCTCCGACTGGAGGTCGGGCTGCCACGAGGAGAGCGGGTCCCGGGAGTCGACGCGCTCGACGTCGAAGCCGGAGACCCGTATTCGTCCGCGTTCCGTCGTCCGCTGTGAGGTTTCGCTTGACATTATCTAGTATCGGATTCTGGGATCGAGGTACGCGTAGAGCACGTCGGCGACGAAGTTCGCGAGTATCACGGCGACGCCGATCAGGAGGACGATCGCCTGGATGACCGGGAAGTCGCGGTTACCCACCCGATCGACGAGCAGCCGTCCGATACCCGGATACGAGAAGACGATCTCGACGACGACGGAGCCGCTGATGATGAACGCGACCTGGATCGCCGCCACGGTGACGACGGAGATCAGCGAGTTCCGCAGGACGTGTTTCCGGACGACCGTCCGCTCCGGGAGCCCCTTCGCGCGCGCCGTCCGGACGTAGTCTTTGTCGAGTTCCTCCACCATCGAGGACCGCATCAGTCGCATCAGCAGAGCCGTGGAACCGGTCCCGATGGTGATCGCCGGCAACAGGGTGTACACCAGCATGTCGTAGCTGAGGATCCCCTTACTGGTGGGCGGCAGGATGGGGAACAGGTCGAGCCAGCTCGCGAAGATCAAGAGCAGCAGCAGGCCGAGCAGGAAGTTCGGGATCGCGATCCCGAGCAGCGCGAACACGCGGCTGGCCTGATCGATCTTGGTGTTGCGGTAGTACGCCGCGATCACGCCGGTCGGGATCGCCGTGGCGAGCGTGACGCCGAACGCCATGATCCCCATCACGAGCGTGTACGGGAGCCGCTCCATGATCTCGTTTATCACCGGGTCGCGGGTGATGATCGACCGGCCGAAGTCGCCGGTCGCCGCGCTGGTGACCCAGTCGATGTACTGGATGTACACCGGCTGGTCGAGGCCGTACTCGGCCCGGATCTCCATCTCCGTCTGCGGATCGAGCTCTGTGAACAGCGTGATGAAGTCGATCGGGTCGCCGGGAATGGCGTGGACCATCCCGAAGGTGAGCAGGGATATCCCGAGCAGCAGCGGGATGGTTATCAGGCTGCGTTTAATGACAAATCGTTGGAGACTCATCGGGGTGAATTGAGGGCGCTATCGGATGTTTGAGACCGTTACTCCGCCGGGTACACGATCTCGTCGAGGTGCGGCTTGTACAGCGTGTTGTACCGGTTGCTCGCGTTCGGGTGCGGGCTCCACTGGTCGACAGACTCGACGTTGGCCGGGTTGAGCACGTCGATCACGTCGCCGGTCCACATGTTCGCCATCGGGACCTCCTGCGCGACGAGCTCTTGGATGTCCTGGTAGATCGGGAGTCGCTCCTCGGCGCCGAGGGTCGTCTGCCCCTCGGTGATCAGCGAGTCCATCTCCTCGTTCTCGTAGAGGTTCCAGTTGAATCCGTCGGGGACGTGCTGGCTGGAGTGGAGCAGCTGGTTGATGTGGCCGTCCGGGTCGGAGCCGCCCGTCCAGCCGATGCCGACGACGTCGGTGCTGGCCGCGGCGCCCTCGGGGTCGAGCAGGAACGGGACGAGGTCGTCGAAGGCGCGGACATCGAGCTCCGCGTTGAAGTACTCGGTCTCGTCCATCGTCTGCTGGATGATCTCCATCCACCGCTCGCGGGTCCGGTTGACGTTGGTGATGAAGGAGACGTCGAACGGCGCCTCGATGCCCTCCTCCTCGAACGCCTCGCCGATGAGCCGGAGGCCCTCCTCCTCGTCCTGGCCGACGTACTCGTCGAGGAGGTTCTGCTCGTGCTCGGGGTCCCAGAACGCTCCGAGACCGGGGCTGATCGGGCCGGCGAGCTCCGTCGCATAGCCGCCGAAGACGGCCTCGATGACGTCGGACTTCGGGAGTAACCGGGTCATTCCGCGGCGGAGCTTCTCGTTGGTGAACGGGCTCTGGTTGACCGGATAGGTGATGAAGTCGAACCCGACGGCGCTGCCGGTGACGACCTCGCCGGTCTGGTTCTCCCACTGGTCGAGCTCGAAGGGCGCCGCGTTGTCGATCATGTCGAGCTCGCCGGCGGCCATCGCCTCCTCCTGCGAGACCTGCTCCGGGATGACCCGGATCGTGACCCGGTCCCACGGCGCCGTGCCGGGGTAGTCGTCGCCGTCGTGCCAGTAGTCGTCGTAGGGGACGAGGACGGCTCGGTCCTCGGCCGAGAACTCCTCCAGCTCCCACGGTCCGGTACCGAGGGTCTGCTCGGTGAACGAGTGGTCGTCCTGTTCCGGGCTTTCGCTGATCGCGTCGGTCTTGCTCGTGAGGATCGGGACCGCGGCGAGGTCGTTCAAGAACGGCGCGTGCGGGTCGGTCGAGGTGATTTCGACCTCGTAGTCGCCGAGTATCTCGACGTTCTCGATGAAGGAGACGTCGGCGTCGTTCGTCGTGCCGCTCGTCCGGTTGATGGAGAACTGGACGTCCTCGGCGGTGAACTCGTCGCCGTTGTGGAACGTGACCCCCTCGCGGAGCTGGAACCGGAACGTGGTGTCGTCGACCTGCTCGTAGCTGGAGGCGAGTTCGCCCCGGAACTCGGAGTAGTCGAACGTCAGCGCGACCAACCGCTCGTAGGCCATGGTGCCGACGACGGAGTTGGAGGTCGCGTCCGTGATGATCGTCGGGTCGAACGTGCCCGGGTTCGCAGCCGCCGACGCGACGAACTCGTTCGTGCCGTCGCCGCCGTCGGACCCGTCGCCGCCGTCGCCGCCGTCGCCGCCGACACAACCTGCGAGGCCGACGACGCTCGCACCGCCCATTGCGGCGAGAACCCGTCGGCGGGTCGCTGCCGATTTCGTCTGTCCGTTGTCAGAGTGAGACATACCAACACGTACACGTCGGTCGTTAAAAACTATTCTATTCAGTACATCAGGTCGTCATCCGTACAGTAATTGACCGATTCGGTGACAATTGGACGTATTAACATGATCGTTCACTATTGTCTGGCGGAGCGCGACCGAGCCCCTCCTTCCGGTGGCAGATCGTTCGGTCGGGAGCGAACAGACCGGATAGATCCGGATCGATGTTTATTTGCCGGGCGACCGGATCGAGAGTATGGATCCGGACTTAGACCGATTCACCTCGCGGCGGTCGACCGTGTACGGCGAGCGCGGCGTGGTGGCGACAAGCCAGCCGCTCGCGAGCCAGGCGGGGATCGAGGTGTTACGCGAGGGGGGCAACGCGTTCGACGCGGCGGTCGCGACCGCCGCCGCGCTCAACGTCGTCGAGCCGACCTCGACCGGGCTCGGCGGCGACGTGTTCGCGCTGTACCGGACCGCCGACGGCGAGGTCGGCGCGATGCGCTCCTGCGGCGGCGCGCCCGCCGACGCGACGATCGAAAGTGTGCGGGCGGCGCTCGCCGAGGACGACGACGCCGACTCCTACTACCCGGACGACGGCGGCTACGCGGTCGACGACGCCGGCGAGGCCGAGATGCCGTTCTACGGGCCGCACGCGGTCACCGTCCCGGGAACGGCCCGCGGCTGGGAGGCGACCGTCGAGAAGCTGGGTCGGCTCACGCTCGCCGACGCGCTCGCGCCGGCGATCCGGTACGCGACCGAGGGGTACCCGGTGTCCGAGGTGATCGCCTCCTACTGGGCGAGCGCCGACGCGCTGTTCACCGACGACCATGCCCGCGAGGCGTTCCTGTTCGACGGCGAGCCGCCGGCCGTCGGCCAGACGGTGACGCTCCCGCGGCTCGGCGAGTCGATGGAGACGATCGCAGAGGAGGGCGCGGACGCCGTCTACGAGGGCGAGATCGCCGAGGCGATCGCCGACGAGGTCCAGTCGCAGGGCGGGTTCATGACCGTCGACGACCTCGCCGAGTTCGAGGTCGAGTGGCCGGAGCCGGTGTCGACGACGTACAACGGCGCCGAGGTGTACGAGCTACCGCCGAACAATCAGGGACTCATCGCGCTGGAGGCGCTCAACGTCGCCGCCGAACTGGGCGCGGGCGAGCACGACTACGACTCCCCCGAGCGCGTCCACTACTTCGCCGAGGCATTGAAGCGAGCCTTCCACGACGGCCACCGTTACATCACCGACCCGGAGTACGAGGAGATCCCCCCGCTCGCGTCGGCCGACTGGGCCGCCGAGCGCGCCGCCCGCGTCGGCGAGACCGCCTCGCACGACGTCTCCTTCGGGGTGCCGAACGCGAACGCGGAGGACGCCGACACCGTGCTGCTCACGGTCGCCGACGACGCCGGGAACGTCGTCTCCTACATCAACTCGCGGTTCGCCGGCTTCGGCTCCGGGCTCGTCGCGGGCGACACCGGCATCGCCCTCCAGAACCGCGGGGCCTCGTTCTCGCTCGACCCGGACCACCCGAACAGCCTCGAACCAGGCAAGCGCCCCTTCCACACCCTCATCCCTGGCGTGGTCCGGTTCGACGAGGACGACTGGGCGGCGTTCGGCGTGATGGGCGGGTACATGCAGCCGCAGGGCCACGTCCAGGTGATCTCGAATCTGGTCGACTACGATATGCCCCTCCAGCGCGCGCTCGACGAGCCGCGGTGGCGCTACCGCGAGGGCGGCGAACTCGCGCTCGAACCTCACTTCGACGACGACGCCGCAGCCAAACTGGTCCGGAAGGATCACGACGTGCGGACGCCCTCGCCGGTCATGTTCGGCGGCGCGCAGATCGCTCGCAACCGCGACGGGGTCCTCTCGGCCGCCACCGAACCCCGGCAGGACGGGAACGCGCAGGGGTACTGAGCCGACGGGTGGCGGCGAGGTGCGGTCGAGTCCCCGTCGCCACGGCGGCCGATCCCGGTTCGACGGGGCGTCCCGTTCGCGTTCCGTCACGCGCCCCCGACCACCTATCAGCGAGCGGGAACGACCCGCGTTTCCGGTCGCCGCCGGTCCGGCCCGAGACGCACCGTAAGCCTCCCAGACCGCGAGAGGAGCCGTCTGAATCCGGGGAGTTCGCGGGTGTGGTATTTGTGGTCGTGGATACACTTATAATGGCTCGCATGGTATTCGCTCACAGGATGAAGCGAAGAATCCAGCGACGCGACGTACTCAAGGGCGCCGGCGCGGTCGGCATCGCGGGGCTCGCCGGCTGCTCGACGGAGAGCGGCGACGGGTCCGACGGCGGCGACGGGTCCGACGGAGACGACGGCGGCGACGGGATGGACGGGGACGACGGCTCCGACGGGTCCGACGGCGGCGACCAGAGCAACGTCCCGGACGCCGTGATGGTCGTCGGGTTCCCGCAGTCCGGTATCCAGCTGTTCCGCGACTTCTACTCGGACTTCGCCGACAGCGCGCCCGACCTCGACATCATCGTCCCCGACGGGCTGATCGACAGCGACCTGCCCGGCGAGGTCGACAACGACATGAACAACGTCATCGGCACCGCGCCCTCGGCCGGCGGTCCCGGCGCGGAGTTCTTCACCGAGTCGTATCAGGAGGAGTACGGCGAGGAGCCGGGCGTGTTCACGGCGCAGGCGTACGACGCGATGGCGGTCGAGATCCTCGCGGCGACCGCCGCGGGCGAGAACAGCGGCGAGGCGATCCGCGACCGCGTCCGGACCGTCGCTAATCCCGGCGGCGACGAGTTCGGCCCCGCGGACCTCCCCGAGGCCGTCGAGACGGTCGCCGCCGGCGATCCGGTCCACTACGTGGGCGCGTCCTCGGGCGTCAACTTCGACGTCAACGGCGACATCGCCACCGCCGCGTACGACATCGTCGACTTCCAAGACGGCGAACTCGTCACCCTCGACACCGTCGAGTTCGGCAACGAACTCTCCGAGGAGGACCGGAACGCGACCGCCGCGGACCCGGTCGGCGTCGACTCGTTCACCGCGCGAATCGGCGTGTTGATGCCGGAGACGGGTGACCTCGGTCCGCTCGGCGTCCCGATCCGCGACGGCGCCCTGCTCGCGGCGACGCAGGTCAACGACGCGGGGATCAACGTCGACGTCGAGACCCGAGTTGAGGACACGCAGACGGACCCGCAGGCCGGTATCTCGGGCGCGAACGCCATCGTCAACGCCGGCTACGGCGCCGTCGTGGGCCCGGCGTCGTCGAACGTCAACCTCCAGGTCTCGGACCAGGTGTTCATCCCGAACGGCGTCGTCGGCATCTCGCCGTCCTCGACCGACCCGAACGTGACCGATCTGGAGGACAACGACTACATCTTCCGGACCGCTCCCTCCGACCTGCTTCAGGGGCCCGCGATGGCCGACCTCGCCGTCAGCGACACGGTCGGCGCGGCGAGTTCGGGGACGCTGTACCTCAACGACGCCTACGGCCAGTCGCTGGAGGAGTCGTACGTGAACGCCTTCGAGGAGCGCGACGGGACGATTACCGAGCGCGTCTCGTTCGAGCCGAACCAGGCGACGTACACCAGCCAGTGGTCGAGCGTGCTGAACGAGTAGGAAGCGCCGAGCCTTTTCCGTTTTTTCGCCGCCCGTGAGCCACCGCGCTCGTCGGAGAGACCGATGACGGGGATCGGTTATAAATGGCGTTGCGGTGGCGCGCGCCTGCGAGGCCGCCCCGCGGCCGAGCCGCGAGGGACCGAAGGTCCCTCTGGAAGCCGGCGCGAAGCGCCGGCGACAGCACGCGCGAGGGAGTCGGCCGACCGGAGCGGAGCGACGGGAGGCCGACGAGGCTGGGGAGGTGTGAGGTGCTGTGCGGTTGCGGTCGGGTGGGACTCGAAGGGGCAGCCGGGAAGGCGGCGCAGGCGTTCACGAGAGCTTCGCTCTCGTGAGCCAATCAGAACGCGGAGCGTTCTGATGACGACGCAAGCACCACAGCGAAGAAGCGAACGAAGTGAGCGACTGAGCGAGGAGCGTGGTTCGAGAGAGCTTTGCTCTCTCGTCATCGCCAGAAATCTCTGATTTCTGGCTAGCAGTCAGAATCCAGAGGATTCTGACGACATCCCGAAAATCGGAGATTTTCGGGCGACAGCGAGCGTGCGCCGCCTTCCCGGCTGGGGCTTCGGTGGTGTCGCTCGCCGATTTGTCTGATTCGAAGCCCTCGTACAGCCGAGCCGTCGAGGGCTCGGGTTTCGTTTCGCCGAGGCGGAAAACGCGGTGTCGTATGATCGAGGCCGTGGCGCCAACTCTCGCTTTTTCGCCGACGCGCACCCCTCTCATGTATCGGTGCGACACGCTTAACTCCGAAACCCGTCGATCGGAGCGTAATGAGTACCGACGCGGCGGGCGACGCCGAGTCCGACGACGGCGCCGGAGACGCCGACCCCGCCGACTCCGAGGCGTTCGCCCATACCTGCGAACACCTCGTCGACCGGATCCTCGCGGGCGAGATAGAGCGCGACGACCTCGAACGCGCCAAGCTCGACGCCTGCTCGGAGTTCGGCTCGCCGAAGGTGCCGAAGAACACCGAGATCTTAGACCACGCGCCCGCCGAACACCGCGACGACGTGATCGAGGTGGTCCAGCGCAAGCCGGTCCGGACCGCCTCTGGCGTCTCGCCGGTCGCGATCATGACCTCCCCCGAGCTGTGCCCGCACGGGAAGTGCCTCTACTGTCCGGGCGGCCCGGCCTCGGAGTTCTCCTCGGCGCAGTCGTACACGGGCCACGAGCCCGCGGCCGCCCGCGGCGAGCAGAACGACTACGACCCGTACG